>DATFUW010000576.1:0-2008 GCA_035260605.1 Thermoanaerobaculia bacterium
CACGAACTCGGCCCGCAGCACCGAGCATTCGATCTCCATCGGCCGGGGGTCGCCCGGGAGATAGAAGTGCAGGCGCAGCTTCCCTTCGCCCGGAAGGACGCGGCCGAGCTCCAACAGCATCCCGTTCGCCGAAATGTTCAGGCTGCGGCCGATGAGAAAGCGGCCGTTGTTTTCCAGCGAGACCTCGATGCGCGTGAGCGTGCGCAGATCGCGGCGCGTGGGGATCGAGGTCAGGCGGGTGATCTTCTCGTCGAGCTCCGCGCGCTGCAGCGGCCGGTAGATGACGTCGTTGCACCCGGCGGCCAGGCAGAGGTCCTGATGCTCGACTTTTTCCCGATCGCAGACCAGCAGCAGCGAGATCCCCCGCGTGCGCTCGTCGTTGCGGATCTCGCGGCAGAACTCCGGAGCGGACATGTCGAACAGATCGAAGGCGAACAGGATCAGTTGCGGTTGTTCGTCACGCGCCTTCTGCAGGCCCTCGCTGCCGGCGAGCGCCGTGACGATGATCGCTTCGCGGCGCCGCAGGATGCTCTCCTGGAAAAGCAGCGCGCCGCGGGAGTGATCGATGAGCAGGATGCGTCCGGTTTCGGTGATCATCAGACGACCGAGATCTCTCGCAGTCTGGCGACGGCCCGTTTGAGGTCGCCGACCAGCATGTCCATCTGTCCGGCAGTGTTCGAGCGGCCGAGGCCCATGCGGATCGAGCCGAGGGCCGCCCGCTCGGAAATGCCGATCGCCGTGAGGACCGGCGAGGGGCCGTGTTCTCCCGAACTGCATGCCGAAGCGGAGGAAAGCGCGAAACGGCGCATGGCCACGATCAGCGAGTCCGCCTCGATCCGCTCGAAACTGACGTTTAGATTTCCGGGCAATCTTAACTCCCGCGGTCCATTCACGGAAACGCCGGCGATCTCGGTCACCAGGCGGTCCCACAGATCGTTGCGCAACGCGGCCAGCCGCCGGCCTTCTTCGGCCATCTCCGCTGCGCGGATGTGGAACGCGGCGGCCATCCCCACCGCCCCGGCCACGTTCACCGTCCCGGAGCGGATCTTCTTCTCCTGTCCGCCGCCCGCGATCAGCGGCTCGACGCGGACGCCGCGCCGCACGAACAGCCCGCCGATCCCCTTGGGGCCGTACAGCTTGTGTCCGGAAAACGAGGCGAGATCGACGCTGGACAGGCTGATCGGGATTTTGCCAGCCGCCTGGGTCACGTCGCTGTGATAGAGCACACCCCGCTCCCTGCAGATGGCTCCAATCTCCACCACGCGCTGCACTGTGCCGATCTCCCCGTTCGCCGCCTCGATCGACACCAGTTTCGTATTCGAGCGGATCGCGGCGCGCAACGCCGCGGGGTCGATGAAGCCTTCGCCGTCGGGCTGCAACACGGTCAGCTCCACGCCGCGGCGCTCGAGCCGCCGCGCCGGAGCGATCACTGATGCATGCTCGATCGCCGAGACGATCAGATGATCGCCCGGTGCGAGGAAGTTCAGGGCGATGTTGTTCGACTCGGTGGCGCCGGCGGTGAAGACGATCTCGTTCGGCTGCACGCCGAAGAAGCGGGCGATGGAGATGCGCGCGTCCTCGAGCGCGCTGGCGGCGCGGCGGCCGTACTCGTGCGTCAGCGAGGCCGCGTTGCCGAAATTCTCCGAAAAAAACGGCAACATCGCTTCCACCACGCGCCCATCACACGGCGTGGTGGCATGATGGTCGAGATACACTGGAGGCTCGGACATGCTCAGAATCGATCATAGCGCGGCCTTCGGCGCCCGATGGCTGGCGGCCGGCGCGATTGTGCTGGCGCTCGGCTGCAGCGGCAACATCAGCAACGGCGCCGTCTCCGCGGTCACGGGGGACGCGGACTACGACTCGACCGAGGCGATGCGACTCGACATCGAACAGATCTCCTCGCCGGAGACGTGGGCCGGCAACGAATCGGTCGACGTCTGCTTCCGCATCAGCATCAGCAACGCCACGAAGGAGGCCATGCGCGTGAAGCGGATCACGCTGCAGA
>DATFUW010000577.1:0-2067 GCA_035260605.1 Thermoanaerobaculia bacterium
ACCTCCCCGGCTCTCAGCCGGCTGGAACCCCTGCCCCCCGGCTCTCAGCCCGATCCCGATGATCATCGACGGCCGCGGAATCCCGCGCAGCAAGCTCGCACCGCCTCTCCGTGCAGAATCCGCCGCGTGAAAAACATCGACGCCACGGCATCGTTCCCGGAATCCCGGATCGACGGTCCCGAACGGCTCGTGGCTTTCGACCGGTGGTCCGGCGGTCCCGCGGGCTTTTACGCCGCCCGGGCTATGATGCGCATCAGACAGCGACCCGCGATGCTGAAAACCGTCGCCATCCTGACGCTGCTGGCGTGCGCGGCCTGCGCGCAGAAGCCGGCCGAGAAGACTTATCCGATGACGGCGACGATCGTCTCCCGGGACGTCACGCAGAACACCGTCACGCTCGACAACAAGGACGTTCCCGGCGTGATGGAGCCGATGCGCATGGATTATCAGGTCCGGGGGACGAACGTCTCCACCCTGCCAAAGGACGATACGCCGGTGCAGGTCACGCTCCACATGACCGACGAGGGCTACTGGGTCACCGACATCAAGGCGCGGAAGTAGCGGCTATTTCTTCTTCCGCGACCGGGACTTGGAACTCGATTTCGATTTCGAACTCCCTTTTGATTTTGATTTCGATTTCGAGGACTTCGACTTCGTCCTCCCTTCCTTCGACCGTTCCTTGTTCACGGTGCGGGCCGCGATCTCCTTGGCCCGCTTGGTCGATCGCCCCCGCTTCTTTTCACTGGACTCCACGTGCTCGTACTGGCGCTCGTCTTTCTTGCTCCACGCTTTTGGCATACGCCGTTCTCCTTTCGCGAAGACCGTCTGCAAATGCCGGGCACGGTTCAACCGCGGGGGGTGAGGCGGTCGATCAGCGCCGTCAGCGATGCCCCGTCGTACGGCTTGTGCAGGAAGGCGGTGCAGTCGGGGCGGGCCTCGAGCAGGTCGCGAAGATCGGGATGGTCGGCGGAGACGAAAATGATCGGAAGATCGGGATGCGCACCGCGCATGCGCCGCTGGACCTCGCGCCCGTCGAAATCGGGAAGGGAGAAATCGAGGATGACCAGATCCGGTAGCCAGGCATCAACTGCAGAGACGCCCTCGGTTCCGTTGAGCGCGATTTCCACCTCGCAACCGTGCTCCGCGAGCAGCGCGGCGACCGCGACCGCGACTTCTTCCCGATCCTCCACGAGAAGGATGCGCCGCGGCCCCGTCATGGAGTTCTCAGGACGAGGAAGAACGTCGTGCCCTTCCCCACTTCGCTGCGGGCGTGGAGATATCCTCCGTGCGCCGTGGCGATCTGATGCCCGACGGCCAGGCCGAGTCCCGTCCCGTTCCGCTTCGTGGTGAAGAGCGGCTCGAAGATCTTCCCCATCACCTCTTCCGGGATTCCCATTCCGGTATCGGAGAACTTCAGGCAGGCGCACGACGGAAGCTGATCGTGCGCCAGGAAATCGCACGGACATTCGCAGACCGCGCACGATCCGGCCGAGATCGTGATCCGGCCGCCGTCCGGCATGGCGTCGCGCGCATTGACGACCAGATTGATGGCCAGTTGTTCGATCTGCCGCTCATCCGCGAGCACGCGGACGGAAGGATCAGGAGGCTCGATGCGCACTTCCACCTTCGGCATGTTCATCGCCGCCACGTCCTGGGCGAAGCGCTCCAACCAGTCCGCGAGGGCGACCGGGGCGAGCGTCGGTTCGACCGGGCGCGCGAAGCGAAGGATCTCGGTGGTGATCCCCGTACCGCGCCGGACCGACTGCACGATCGCCGCGGCGGACTTCCGTACCACTTCCGCGTCGCCGGCTTTCCGCTGCAGGACCTCGGCATACGGCTGAATGGACATCAGCACGTTGTTGAATTCGTGCGCCACGGTGGCTGCGAGGCGCCCCAGGCTGGCGATGCGGTTCGTCTGCTCGAGCAGACGTGCCAGCGCCGTCTTCTCCTCCTGGACCCGCGCGAAGTCCGAGCCGTCGGTCATCACGCCGACCATGCGGATGGCATTGCCCGTTTCGTCGCGCACGATGTACGCGCGGTCAGTGATGGTCACATTCGCGCCGTCGG
>DATFUW010000578.1:0-4814 GCA_035260605.1 Thermoanaerobaculia bacterium
TGGGGGAGCGGCGCAGCGGTGATCGAGACGCACAACGACCATCGAATCGCCATGGCCTTCGCCATCGCCGGACTGGCGCGGGGCGGCGTGACCATCGCCGGCGAGCAGGTGGTGTCGAAATCGTATCCGCGCTTCTGGAAGACGCTCGATGAGGTCGTGCGTTCGTCAGCCGGATGACGGCGCGGCGGCGAAGCCGTACTTGCGAAACACGGCGGCCCCGGCTGGCGAGGCGAGATCGTCGAGGAATCGCCGCGCGGCGGCGGGATCCCTCGATTGCCGCAGGACCGCTGCCGGATACCGCACGACGGGCGCCTCGGGCCCGGTGATGGCGAAGGCGATGTGTGCGCGCCTGGCCAGCAGGGCGTCGGTTCGGTAGACCACCGCGGCGTCGGCGTTGCCGCCATCGGCGGCGGCGAGGGCGGCGCGCACGTTCGCGGTCGGAATCACGTGCGGCTCGATCGCCGCCCAGACGCCGATGCGCTGAAAGTATTCGCGCGTGTAGACGCCCGCCGGAACGGCGCTCGGATCGCCCAGGGCAATGCGCGGCACCTTCAGCAGGTCGGCCATCCCGTGCAGCGGCTGGAGACTGACGACGACCAGCTCGTTCGAGAGCAGGTCGCGCCGCGTGCCGGGAACGATCTGAGACGCGACGGCGTCCATGGTCTTCTCGTCGGCGGAGATGAAGACGTCGATCGGCGCGCCGGCGCGGATCTGCATCGCCAGGACGTTCGATCCGGCGAAGGCGAAGTCGACGTGCTCTCCGCGGGCCTTCTCGTAATTCGCCCCCGCGGCCTGCAGTGCGTCCTGCAGGCTGGCGGCCGCGGCAACCTGCAGGTGCGGACGCGCGGCACAGCCGACGGCCAGAAGGAGGAGCAGGAGCCTCCGCATCGCTTGGTACAATACCGCGCCTCAGCCGCCATGCCCACCTGGTATCTGCTCCTGGCGCTGGCATTCATTGTCGCGAACGGATTCTTCGTCACCGCCGAATTCGCGATCGTCAAAGTGCGCCCGACCCAGCTCGCGGAACTCGCCGCGGAGGGGAGCGCACGTGCGCGGATAGCGCGGCGGATCACGCGGCACCTCGACACGTACCTGTCGGCCACGCAGCTCGGCGTCACGCTCGCGTCGCTGGCACTCGGCTGGATCGGCGAGCCGGCATTTGTTCATCTCGTCGAGCCGTACCTCACGCGCCTCGGTGCGTGGGGGCCGGCGGTTGCGCACTCCATCTCGGCCGCCTGCGCCTTCATCCTGATCTCCTGGCTGCACATCACCTTCGGAGAGCTCGGGCCGAAATACCTCGCTGTGAACCGCACGCTCGGCACCGCACTGACGATCGCCTATCCGCTGCGCGCCTTCTATTTCGTGACCTTTCCGATCATCTGGGTCCTGAACAGGACCTCGAACGCGGTGCTCCGGCTTCTGGGAATCCGTCCGGCGACCACCACGGAGATCGCGCACTCTCAGGAGGAGCTGCGCCTCATCCTGGCGAGCTCGGAGCGCGCGGGCGTCCTGTCGGAGGAGAACCGCGAGATCATCGAGGGCGTCTTTCAGTTCTCGAAGCGGACTGCGCGGCAGATCATGGTGCCGCGTACCGACGTGGCCATCCTCTCGACCGGCCGGTCGATCGCCGAGAACCTGGAGACCATCCGCACGACGAGCCACACGCGGTATCCGCTCTGCGACGGAACCCTCGATCGGACCGTCGGCCTGATCCACGTGAAGGACCTTTTTCTGGCGCAGTTGAAGGGGCCGGGGCGGACCATCCAGGAGCTGAAGCGCGAGATCCTCTTCGTTCCGGAAAACAGCACGGTGGAGCGGCTGCTGTCGCAGTTCATCGAACACAAGACGCACATGGCGGTGGTGCTCGACGAGTACGGCGGCGCATCGGGGATCGTGTCACTGGAGAACATCACCGAGGAGCTGTTCGGGCAGATCCAGGACGAGTTCGACCGCGAGCGTCCGGAGATCGAACCACTGGGGAACGGACGCTATCGGGTGCGCGGCGATTACCTGATCGAGGACCTCGCCGACCGGCTCAAGGTCGACGTCGGCGAGCCGGCCGAGGAGACGATCGGCGGCTACGTGGCGGCACGGCTGGAACGCGAGATCGTGCCGGGAGACAGGACGATGCTCGGCGAGCTGTCGATCGAAGTGATCGACGCGGAGAAGTTCCGCGTGCGCTGGGTGATCGTACAGACGCAGATGCCGCCCGTCGAAGAGATCCGCATGTAGCGCCGCCTCTCAGGCGGAGTCCCCCTACGCCTCCCCCTCCCGGAGCGTTCGCTCGTGGAACTCGATGACGATGTCCCGCACGCGCTCGGGTTCGTCGACCAGGTGAATGCTGTCGACATCCTCCTGGGTGATGTTGTTCGCGGAAAGGACCCGGTCGCGCATCCAGTCGATGAGCCCTCTCCAGTACTCCGTGCCGAAAAGGATCACGGGGAAGTTCGTGATCTTCCTGGTCTGGATCAGCGTCAGCGCGCCCATCAGCTCGTCGAGGGTGCCGAAGCCGCCGGGAAACGTGACGAAGGCCTCGGAGTACTTCACGAACATCGTCTTGCGCACGAAGAAGTAGCGGAAGGTCATGGAGCGGTCGAGGAAGGCGTTCAGGTGCTGTTCGAACGGGAGCTCGATGTTGCAGCCGATGGAGAGCGCACCGGCACGGCGGGCGCCCTGGTTGGCGGCTTCCATGATGCCCGGGCCGCCGCCGGTGATCACGGCGAAGCCCGCGCGGCCGATGAGCTCCGCGGTGCGCACCGCGGCTTCGTAGTAGTGGTCGGAGAGGTTCGTGCGCGACGAACCAAACACGGCGACGGCGGGGTAGACATCGGCGAGGTGCTCGAATCCGGTGACGAACTCACTGGTGATGCGCAGCACGCGCCAGGATTCGCTCTGCAGGCGTTCCTCGCGCGAGGGGCGGTCGAGGAGTTGGCTGTCCTCGAGCGCCTCTCGCGGCTTGGGCGGAATATGGATCTCGCTCATTCCGCCATTCTATGAGGAACGCTACTACTGCAGCCCGATGATGGTCTTGCGGAACAGCTTGTCGCTCGGCAGTTCGGACTGCCACGCGGTCACGCTGATCTCGCCGCTCTCCCTCAGCGTTCCGAAGGACGTGCGGACGTGGAAGCGCAGCGTGGTGTCTTCGCCCGGCTGCAGATTGCCCACGGTGAAGTGATAGACCGCCGATCCGGGAGCGTGCGCCACGTTGATTCCGGTCCCCTGCGTCTGATCGAGGACCATCAGTTGCGGCGGGAGTTGGACGTCGACCAGGATGTTCTGGATGTCGTTCACGCCGCGGTTACTCAGGACGACGTCGACGTTCCCGTCGCCGCCTTCCGGCAGTGTGTTCGGGGCATCGATATTGATCTTGAACAACTGCCCGCGCGAGGTCATGGCCATGCCGGAGGTCTTGCAGGAGGTCAGACCGGCGATCATGAGCAGCGCCCCCACGAGGGCGAACAGTCGGTTCGTTCTCATCGTTTCATCTCCTTTGACTGGCGAAGAGAAGTGCAAACCGCGGTCCGAATTCTCATAAACTCACGCCGATGACTTACTTTCTGGGAGTGGACGGCGGGGCTTCGAAAACGGCCGCGCTCGTCATCGACGAGCAAGGCAAGTCGCTCGGCGACGGCGTGGCCGGACCGTCGAACCATCTCCGCGTCGGGATCGAGACCGCCGCGCGGAACATCGAGCGCGCCGTGAACAAGGCGCTCGTGGCCGCCGACGTCGCCAGCCGGGAGATCACCTGGGCGTACTGCGGCATCGCCGGCGCCGATCATCCCGCGCACCGCCAGGAGATCGTCGACTCGCTCAACATCTTCTTCCCGCGCGGGAACTTCACCGTCGACAACGATGCGCGCATCGCTCTGACAGGGGCCATCGGCTTCGGGCCCGGCGCGGTGGTGATCGCCGGAACGGGATCGGTGTCGTTCGGGCGCAACGCGGCGGGGGAGGAGGCGCGGGCGGGCGGCTGGGGTCCCGTGCTGGGCGACGAGGGGAGCGCCTACGGAATCGCGCGGGCCGGATTGGGCGCCGTCCTGCGGGCCTACGACGGCCGCGGCCCGGAGACGAAGATGCTCGAGATCCTGGCGAGCGACTACGAGATCGCGGCCTCGGAGATCGCGCGGTTCGTTTACGCCACCACGACGCACGCCGACGACATCGCCCGCTACAGCCGGATGGTGTTCGACGCCGCGCAGCAGGACGACGCCGTGGCCATGGCCATTTTGCGCGATGCCGGACGCGAGCTCGCCGCATGCGTCCTGGCGGTCGCGCGCCGGCTCAGGATGATCGATACCGCATTCCCGGTGGCCCACGTCGGCGGAGCGTTTCACGCCGGCGAGGCGCTGCTGGCCCCGATGCGGGAGACGATTGCCGCGGAGGCTCCGCGGGCCGCGATCGGCCCGCCGCAGCGCACGCCGGTGGAGGGCGCGGCCCTCATGGCTATCCGTGCTTCGGAGGCCCCGCGACCGGGGAGGAGTCGGGCGTCGTGACTTAGATCACAAAGTTTCAATGGTTTACGTGACACAAAATTCACATCAATGAACTTGGATAAACGGAAAAATATCCCATGCACAAGGAGGAAATCATGCGGCGTATTTTTCTCGTCATTCTCACTCTCTCGGTCCTCGTCGTCTCCAGCGTATCCGCGCAGACGCTCGGTGCAGTGCTCACCTCGTCGCAGGAGACGCCTGCGACGACTACGCCGGGGTTCGGCAATGCCACGGTGACGTTCGATTCCACACGCCAGAACATCACAGTGACGATCACAGTCTCGAACCTCGGCAGCCCGATCACCGGGTTTCACATTCACA
>DATFUW010000579.1:0-6431 GCA_035260605.1 Thermoanaerobaculia bacterium
AATGGCTCGAGCCGAGCAGAGCCAGCGGAATCAGGACCAGCGATGCGGGCCAGAGCCAGCCGCGGCTCTTCCGCGGCGCGGTCCAGACGCGTTGCGGCGGCAATCCTCGCATCGTCTCGACGTTGTCAGTGATTGCCTCGCGCAGGAGCTGCCGTTTCACGCGATCGCTCTTGACCGCTCTCATTCCACACACCCCGATCTTGTCGTCGTCGAACCATAATACCGCCGAGGAGGGCAAGCCATGGCTCAGAACCGAGTCTACAAGCTCGTGGAAATCGTCGGCACTTCGGAAGCATCGTTCGCCGAAGCAGTCTCGGAGGGAGTGAAGCGGGCCTCGAAGTCCCTGCGCAACATGGACTGGTTCGAGGTCACGGAGATGCGCGGCCGGATCGAAAAAGGGAAAGTCTCGCAGTACCAGGTGAAGATCAAGGTCGGGTTCCGGCTCGAGGAGTGAGGATCGATCCGTCTCGGTCAAGTCTTTTGCATTGTCCTGAGGCGTGCCCGGCGGTACGCAGCTCCGGATCCCGTTCGCCACTCTGATCAAGGTCGGCTTTGCCGTCCTGCTGGGGGCGGTCATCGTCAAGGCCTGGCCGCTGATCCTGATGGTGTTCGTGGCGGTGATCATCGCGGTCACCCTCGATCCGCTGGTCGTGCTGATGGAACGGCATCGGATCGCCCGTCCGTTCGGCGCGCTCGCGGTGGCGGTGCTGATTGTGGTCGTGGTCGGACTCCTCGCCGGCTTCGTCGGACCGGTGATGGTGCACCAGGTCGCGGCGATGGTCCGGCGCCTGCCATCGATCGTGCAGCGAATCACGGCCATCATTCCGGCCGCCGGTCCGTTTCTGGAGCACGTGCTCTCCGAATGGCAGCGGCGGCAGACGGCGGCGGCCGGGGCGGGCGGCAGGGCGGTGGTCGAGGGGGTCACGGCGGTGGTCCTGGTGTACGTGATCGCCATCTATCTGCTGGTGGAGGGGCGGCGGGTCTACGCATGGCTGGTCGATTTCGTCCCCGCGCGAAATCGCAGGCGTGTCGACCGCACCTGCGCCGAAGTGTCGGAGGTCGTTCGGTCGTATCTGCGCGGCTCGACGATCGCCGCGACCGTCTGCGGGTCCTACGTCCTGGTCGTGCTCACCGTCCTGCACATTCCGCTCGCGATCGTCCTGGCGGTGCTCGCGTTTCTGTTCGATTTCATCCCCGTCGTGGGGACCATCATCATGGCCATGCTGGCGACGGTGGTGGCGCTGCTCGTCTCGCCGGCGCGGGCGCTCATCGTAGCCGGCGCATACCTGCTGTACCACGGCATCGAGGCCTACGTGCTGGTGCCGCGCATCTACGGCCGGCGGATGCGGCTGTCGACGCTGACGGTCATCCTGGCGATGACCACCGGAGCGGTCCTGCAGGGGGTGATCGGCGCGGTGGTCGCACTTCCGATCGCCGCCGCGTATCCCATCGTGGAGCGCATCTGGCTCCGCGAGCGGCTCCCCCCCGACACGGTGGAGTTGCACGAGGAGCTCGAAGAGACGCGCTCCTGAGGGGGCGGCTCAGCGCGCCGTCGCCGGCGCGTCGAGCACGTTCTGCTCGATGAACTCCAGCATCGTCCTGCGCATCTGTTCGACCAGCAGCGGATCGGTGATGCCATGCCGCGATTTCGGATAGACCACGAGGCGGAAGAGCTTCCCGGCCTTCTCCAGCTCATAGATGAACTGAATGGTGTTCTGCATGTGCACGTTGTCGTCGATGGTGCCGTGCAGCAGGAGCAGATGGCCGTGCAGGTCCTTCGCCGCGAAGCGCGGCGAGCTGTCGTGGTACCCGCTCGCATTGTGTTGCGGCATGAGCATGTAGCGTTCGGTGTAGATCGTGTCGTAGTCATGCCAGTCGGCCACCGTCCCGCCGGAGATGCCCGCCGACCACATCGTGCTGTGCGTCAGGGCGTAGCTGGTCATGAATCCGCCGAAGCTCCACCCGGAGAGCACCACGCGCGATCCGTCGACGTACGGCTGGGAGGTCAGCCAGTGGAGGCCGTCCTCGAGGTCGCGCAGCTCCAGCACGCCGAAATGCTGATAGACCGGCCACGTCGACACGGCTCCTTTGCCGCTGGCCGTGCGGTTGTCGCAGACCCAGACGATCATGCCCCGCCCCGCGAGCAGCTGCCACCATAGATACTCGGGGCCGCGCCAGGCGTCGCGCACCATCTGCGCGTGCGGGCCGGAGTAGGTGTATTCAAAGACCGGATACTTCCGCGACGGATCGAAGTCCGGCGGCTTGATCATCATCGCTTCCATGACGAACCCGTCCCGCGTCTTCACCTGCAGGAACTCCGGCTTGGACATCCGGTAGTCGCGCAATGCCGGCACGTCGTTGGCCTCGACGACCCGCAGGCGCGTTCCGTCGGCGCGGTCCAGGAACGCCTGTGGCGGCGTCTGGATGTCGCTCCAGGAGTCGATATAGCGCGTCATCGAGGGGCTGAACGAGGCGACATGCTGTCCAGGCTCCCGGGAGAGCCGCGTCATGCTGCTTCCGTCGAGGTGAATGCGGTAGACATCGGTGCCCAGAATGCTCCGCTCGGTGCCGGAGAAATAGATCCATTCGTTCTGCGGATCGATTCCGTGGAGCTCGCGCACTTCCCAGGGACCGTCGGTGATCTGCTTCACGAGCTTGCCGTCGGCGGCAACGTGATCGAGATGCTTGTAGCCGCTTCGCTCGCTGAGCCAGAGGAAACTGCCATCCTTGAGCCACACCGGTTCGGGGCTCGGTTCCACCCACGCCTTCGTCGTCTCGCGGAAGAGCGTGCGCGGAGCTCCCTCGTGTATTGGAGCGATGTCGAGATCGAGCCACGTCTGTTCGCGGTCCTGGATCTGATAGACCACGTTCGAACTGTCGGGGGTCCAGCCGGCGGAGACGATCAGGAAATCGCCGCCGGTGTACCGTTCGGTGTCGATCTGCTGCGGAGTCCCGCCGCTGGCCACGACGGTGTAGAGGCGGGCAACGGGATTCGGATACCCGGCCTTCGGATAGAGCTCCTCCTCGAGCCGCTGCATCGTCGGGATGTGGTCGACGATGGTGAATCGGCGTACCGGGTGCTCGTCGAGCTGCATGTAGGCGATGTGCGAGGAATCGGGGCTCCACCAATACGCGCGAAAGTGCCCGCGCCCGTAGACCTCCTCCGAATAGACCCAGTCGAGGACGCCGTCATAGACGTCCGGACCTCCATCGGTCGTGAGCTGCCGCTCGCGCTGCGTGGCCGGATCGATGACGTACAGATTGTGATCGCGCACGAAGGCGATGCTTCTGCCGTCCGGACTGAACGTCGCTTCTTCCTCCAGCCCCGGCGAGGAAGTGAGCCGCGTCAATGCGCCGGAGCCGAACGCATACAGGTACAAATCGTCGCCTACGGTCAGGACCACGCTGCGTTTGTCGGGACTGAAGTTCCAGCGCCGCTGCTGCGTCAGTTTCTTCGCTTCCTCCGCGGTCACGCCGGCGATCTTCTGTGCCGCGGCTTCGAGTCTCGCCGCATCGAACAGCACGCGCGTCTTCCCCGTCTCTGTATTGAGGACCACCTGTTCGACGACCTCCTCCTTGTCGTTCGTCCGCGGCCACGTCACCGTGGTGTCGTCCAGCCAGACGAATCCTCGCTGCGGCGTGCCGGAGAAGGCAACGCGCTGCTTGGGATCGAAGATGCGTTCGATGGTCAGTTCCCGCAGCGTCGGCTTCGGAGGGGTGGTCTGCACCTGCTGTGCGGCGACGGCGGTTGCGAACAGAAGTGTGACGGCGAGTGCGTGTCGGATCATGGCGCGGTAAGTGTACAATCCGCCCCGAATATGGCTACGACGCTCGAAATAACACACAGGTTCGAAGCGGCACGCAATGCGGGCCGCACTCCATACAAAGTCAAAGACCTCGCCCTGGCGACGCTCGGCCGTGCGGAGATCCGCCTCGCCGAGCACGAGATGCCAGGCCTGATGGCCCTTCGCGAGAAGTACGCCTCGGGAAACCCGCTCCAGGGCGCGCGCATCATGGGATCGCTGCACATGACCGTGCAGACCGCCGTGCTCATCGAGACGCTCGCCCTCCTCGGTGCGGACGTGCGCTGGGTGAGCTGCAACATTTTCTCGACGCAGGACCATGCCGCCGCGGCTGTGGTGGTCGGGCGCCCGGAGAGCGGCGGCACGATCGAGGACCCCAAAGGGATCCCCGTCTTCGCCTGGAAAGGGGAGACGCTCGAGGAGTACTGGTGGTGTACGTCCGAGGCCCTCATGTGGCCGGACGGGACCGGGCCGACGCTGATCGTCGACGACGGCGGCGACGCGACGCTGCTGGTGCATCAGGGTGTGGCCTGCGAGGCGAAGAAGAACGTGCCGAAGTTCAATCCGAGCGAAGAGCCGGAAGAATGGGGTGTGATCCTCGAGCTGCTGCGCAAGGAGATCTCCCGCGATCCGCAGCGCTGGACGCGGATCGCGGCGAACATGAAGGGCGTCTCCGAAGAGACGACGACCGGGGTCCATCGCCTGTATCAGATGATGGAAGCCGGAACGCTGCTGTTTCCGGCCATCAATGTCAATGATTCGGTGACTAAATCGAAATTCGACAATATCTATGGATGCCGGCACTCCGTCATCGACGGTTTGAACCGTGCCACGGACGTCATGATCGCCGGGAAGGTCGCGGTGATCTGCGGTTACGGCGAAGTGGGGAAGGGCTGTGCGCAGGCATTACGGGGCCAGGGCGCGCGTGTCGTGGTCGCGGAGATCGATCCGATCTGTGCGCTACAGGCGTCGATGGAAGGCTTCGAGGTGCGACGGCTGGACAGCGTGATCGAGACCGCCGACATCTTCATTACGGCCACCGGGAACCGCGACATCATCACTGCCGCGCACATGGCGAAGATGAAGGACAAAGCCATCGTCGGCAACATCGGTCATTTCGACAATGAGATCGACATGGCCGGCCTGAAGAAGATCGCTGGAATCCGGAAAGTCAACATCAAACCGCAATACGACGAATGGATCTTTCCGGACGGACACAGTGTCCTGATCCTCGCCGAGGGGCGTCTGTTGAACCTCGGGTGCGCGACCGGCCACCCATCATTCGTCATGTCGGCGTCGTTCACCAATCAGGTCCTGGCACAGCTCGCGTTATGGCAGAACCACGGCGAGTACGAGAAACGGGTTTATGTATTGCCCAAAAAACTCGACGAGGAAGTGGCCCGTCTTCATTTGAAGCATCTTGGAGTGGAGTTGACTGCGCTCACTGCGGAACAATCGAAATATCTCGGGATTCCGATTGAAGGTCCGTTCAAGTCGGATCACTACCGCTATTGAGGTATCATGTGCGCCCATAAGGAGGGTGTACAGTGCCTAGACGTCGACGACGCGCCACGCGCGTTCCCCAGAGTTCCTCTTCTGAAGCGCAGCAGATCCTGGATGCCATGATTCGCGATGGCCGCATCTCCGCCGCGGATGTGCATCGCTATTCGGAGATTCAGAAACTCGAAGAGCGCCTGCAGGCCCTCCGCTCCGGCGGGACGGCGGCCCCGCTGTGGCGCGCTCGCCGTGCCGCCGCGCCGGCAACCGCTCCGGCGCGGAGCGGCCGGCGGCGTCGCACCGCCATCACCGCGGAACAGCTCGCTTCGCGCCAGTTGCAGGGGCGGTATCTAGGACTGATTCGGCAGATTCCCGCCTCGCAGCGCGGCCGCTATACGAAGACCGCGAAAGAGAGGGGGCGTGAGGCGGCGATCCGCGAGATGCAGGTCGTTCTGAAGAAGTGACGATCGACACTGGTGTGTGTGGCGGGCGGCCGATCCCCGGCCGCCCCTGCACGATTCCCCTTGACGAGGTTTCCATCCTCGATATGATTGCCCGCCGTGACTGCAGTCTCCCCTGCCTCCCCACAACCCGCTCGACATCGCCCGCTGACCTGGTTCGGCACCTTCTACAGTTCGGCGCTCGGCAAGAAGGCCGTCATGGCCGTGACCGGGCTCTTTCTGTTCGGCTGGATCTTCGCCCACATGCTCGGGAACATGAAGCTCTATCTGGGCCCCGAGCACATGAACGCGTACGCGCGCTGGCTGCGGGTGATGGGCGCGCCGGCCGTTCCCAATGACGTCGCGCTCTGGATCGTCCGCGGGCTTCTGATCATCGCCGTCTGGCTGCACATTCAGGCGGCAACGCAGTTGACGCTGATGAACATGGCCGCGCGCCCGGTCGGTTACCAGCAGCGCCAGTACGTCAAGGGGACGTACGCGGCGCGGACGATGCGCTGGGGCGGCGTGATCATCGTTCTGTTCGTCATTTATCACCTGCTGCATCTGACCACCGGGACACTGCATCCGGATTTCGTGGAGAACGATCCGTATCACAACGTGGTCAGCGGGTTTCAGGTGTGGTGGGTCAGCGCGGTGTACATCATCGCCAACCTCGCGCTCGGGCTGCACC
>DATFUW010000580.1:0-4161 GCA_035260605.1 Thermoanaerobaculia bacterium
GGTTGACAGACACGCTGCGGTTTCGTTTTGATCGCGTGGAGCGGGTCGGCGACGACGTGATGTTCACCTGCGATCGCACCGACCCGAAGACCTGACAGACATGTTCACCGGCATCATCCAGACCAGCGGCGTCGTCGAATCGATCGAGAAGCTCGAATCGGGGGCGCGGATGCGCCTGCGCGCCTGCGGGAACGAGCCGTTCGTCCGCGGCGAGAGCGTGGCCGTCAATGGGGTCTGCCTCACGGTCATCCCGCACGACGACTCGGTGATCGCCGATCTCTCCGAGGAGACGCTGGGCCGCACCACACTCGGAGCGCTCGGCGCGGGCACGCGCGTGAACCTCGAACGGGCGCTCGGCACCGGCGATCGCCTCGGCGGGCACTTCGTTCAGGGACACGTCGACACGGTCGGCACGCTCATCTCCAGGACGAGCGAGGGAGAGTTCGCCGTCTATCGCTGGACCTTCCCGGCCGAATATGCCCCGCTGGTCGTCAGCAAAGGCTCGATCGCCGTCGACGGGATCTCCCTCACCATCGTCGAGCCCGAGGCCACCAGCTTCGGCGCAGCCCTCATCCCCGAGACACTCCGCCGCACCACCCTCGGCACGTCGAACGTCGGCGACCGTTCGAACCTCGAGTTCGACATGATCGCCAAATACGTGCAGAGTCTGATGGCCCCATATCTCGCTGGACGAACTTGATCCTCTATCGCAAGGCGCCGCCGCTCCGCGTTCAGCGCAACCCATTCCCGCAGCCGCCGTACTGGGCGGCCACGTCCATCGCGCCGTACGGCACGCGCCACGGTGCACCGCTGGCCATCGATTACATCGGCCTGCTCGTCCAGGCCGCCGATCGCGCCGAGGCGGCCGTCTGCGAGGACGTGCAGAGCCAGCTCGCGCGCGTCGCGCTGCGCGAGCCGCTGCTCGTCGAGGCCACCGGGACCGCGGAGACGGTCTTCCGGCGCGGCGAAGCGGTCGTTCAGTTCTGCTGCGAGCGCCACCTGGCGCCGATGCAGCTCGTCTCGGCCGACGGCGCCCTCCCCGGGACGGCGTGCCAGCAGGCCACGATCGTCATCGCCACCTGGCCGCCCGCGGCCGCGCCCTTCCGCGCGCTCAGCGCCGAAGCGCGCGCGCGGGGGCTGCACTGGGGCGCGGCGGTTCCGGTGATTTTCCCGCTGACCACAGACCTGACGCTGCTGGCCTCGATCGCCGAGACGGCGCAGGCGAACGGCGCCTCGTTCCTCGCCGCACTTCCGGTGGAGGTCGACGCCTCGGCGCGCAAGGCGATCGCCCAGACGGTGGCCGACCGCGAGAGCTACGACATGCTCTTTCACGCCGATCTCGAGCCGCTGCACGTGGCCACCGAGCGGCACATCGCCGCGCTGGCCGCGGAGATCGGCATCGACGACTTCATCATCCCTCCCTCCTGGGATGAGCGCTCGAATTGGAGCGCCGCCGCGCTGCTGACGCTCGTCGCCACCCGGATGCTGGCCATGAAACGCGACGTGGAGACGGCGAGCAGGATCGCCCGCTCCGCACGCACCGTTGCCCAGCTCGAAAAACCGCTGGAGGTCGTCGCCGCCGCAGCCAGCCTCTCCATCATCGACGGTGTCGACGACGTCAGCGCCGACGTGCTGACCGACTGGCTGGAGAGCGGCCACTCCGCCTTCGTCGAGCACATCACGAAACAGTGGAGACTCCGCCGCGACGCGGGCATGTAGGACCGCATGTAGGGCCGCCTCTCCAGGCGGCCCATAACGCCTCTCCAGGCGGCCCAGAACGCCTCTCCAGGCGGCCCATAACGCCGCCTCTTCAGGCGGAAGAAAATAAAGCCGGCTGGAGAGCCGGCGCTACACAAAAAATAAAGCCGGCTGGAGAGCCGGCGCTACACAGGCCGAGGGCCTGAACCTCGTGAAAGCTTCGTTGAATCTGACCGGAGTGTCGCGAAGGATAGCAGAATTTCGGCCTTCAGTCACACGTTGGCGCAACCAATGTCACGGCGAACGGCCCTCGCGGTGGTATTTGCCGGTATTTTCGTGATCGGGGTCACGCTGGCCGCCGGATGGTACTTCTGGCGCCAGACCCGTATGGTGAGAGAGGTCTTCACCCCGCACGAGCAGGAGGTCGACCTCACGACGCTGGTCACGCGCGTGCGGTCCCTCGACCGCCTGGAGACCGCGACCATGCGCGTGGTCCACGTCGGAACGATCACGCAGTCGTACCGTTTTGTCCCCGATGCATTTGCAGGAGATGAAATGACCTTTCTGGCCACGGGAGACGTGATCGCGGGCGTCGATCTGTCGCAACTGCGCTCCGAGGACGTCCGGCGGGAGGCCGACGGCACCGTGGTCCTGAAGCTGCCCCCCGCGCAGATCCTGGTGACCCGGGTCGACAACCGGCAGTCGCACGTGATCGACCGCAAGACCGGGATGTTCCGGCGGGCGGACGTGAACCTCGAGAGCCGCGCGCGTCAGTACGCGGAGCAGAGCATCCGGAACGAGGCGATCAAAAAGGGCATCCTGCCGATGGCCTCCCGGAACGCGGAGGTCAGGATCGCGGAGCTCCTCCATATGTTCGGGTTCCCGAAGGTGCGCTGCGAGATTGCCGCAGGATCGCCTTCGCGAGGCTGATGGCCTGCCGCAGCGCGGCCGATTTGTTCACGCACTCGGTCTGCTCGTATGCCGGATCGGAATCCCAGACGATGCCTGCTCCCGCCTGCACGAATGCACGGTCGCGCTCCAGCACGATGGTGCGGATGGTGATGCAGGAGTCGACGTTCCCGGAGAATCCGAAATAGGCCACGGCGCCGCCGTACGGACCGCGGCGGGCGGTCTCAAAGCGGTCGATCAGCTCCATGGCGCGGATCTTCGGCGCGCCGGTGAGCGTCCCGGCCGGAAAGCAGGAGAGGAAGGCGTCGACCGCGGTCTGGTCGTCGCGCAGCCGTCCGCTGACGTTCGTGACCAGGTGCATGACATGGCTGTAGCGCTCGACGTGGCAGAAGTCGGAGACTTCGATCGAACCGCTGCGCGAGACTCGGCCCAGATCGTTGCGTCCGAGGTCGACGAGCATGAGGTGCTCGGCGTTTTCCTTCGGATCGGCCTGCAGCGCGGTCTCCAGGGCGAGGTCTTCCTCCCTCGTCGCACCGCGCCACCGTGTGCCGGCGATGGGACGGGTTTCCGCGACATCCCCTTCCACGCGCACCAGCATCTCGGGCGACGCTCCGACGAGCGTGCACTCCGGCGTCCGCAGCAGAAACATGTACGGCGACGGATTGACGGACCGCAGCGCGCGGTAGAGCGTCAGCGCTTCGCCGGTTGGATATTCGGTCTCCCAGCGCTGCGACAGGACGATCTGGAAGATCTCGCCGGCCGCGATCTCCTCCTTCGCCGCGCGCACGACGGCTTCGAACGCCTGGCGGTCGATGTTCGCCCGGAACTCCGCTGCCGGCACGTCGTTCGGCCAGGCGAGCAGATCGACCGGCGCGTGGCGCAGCTTCTCGACGGCCCGGTCGATCCTCCCCTCGGCCTCGCCGACCGAGGCGTGGGGATCGGAGGTGAAGCAGTTCGCAACCACCCACATCCGCTGCCGGACGTGGTCGAAGACGACGACGTTGTCGAAGAAGAGGAGCCGCGCATCGGGGATCCGGCTGTCGTCGGGATGGGAATCGGGGATGCGCTCGCTCCAGCCGGCGACACCGTATCCGAAGAATCCGACCGCGCCGCCGAAGAACGGCGGAAGCCCGCGTTCCGGTTTCACGCGAAGCGGACGCAGCTCCTGGCGCAGCAGCGCCGCCGGATCGGGCGTGGTGCGGTCGAACCGCAGACTGCGGCGCGGATCGAATCCCACGAAGGAGTAACGGCCGACGTTCTCCCCGCGCTCCACGCTCTCGAAGAGGAATGCCTCTCCCGACGCGCCCGACAGCGCCGAAAACACGGAGATCGGCGTCAGCGCGTCGGCGCTCAGCTCGCGGACGACGGGAATGATGTCGAATTCACTGTCCATGCGGGATCACGCAAATGCAGACCGAAAGAGTTCATTCTGCCGGATGGCCTGCGCTTTGAGAAGTCGCAGACCGGTGTCGGATTGCCTCCGCCGGCCGTACGCCGCCTCGATCACTGTCCGCGCCGACGGCATCTCCACGACGGCGCCGGGCGGCAGCGTAT
>DATFUW010000581.1:0-2284 GCA_035260605.1 Thermoanaerobaculia bacterium
CTGGCTGGCGAGCTTCTGCGCGAAGAGCTCGCGGGCCCGGGCCAGCTCCGCCGTCCGCAGCCGGTAGGTCTCCTCGGCCGCCTGGAGATCGAGCTGGAACTCCGACTGATCGAGCGTGGCCAGCGCCTGGTTCCTGCGCACGAACGCGCCGCGGTCGGCGTCGATGGCCGCGATGACCCCGGAGACGCGCGTGGTCACGGCCACGTCGTGGTCGACCATCAGATTCGAGGTCGCGGTCAGCGGCGCGATCGCCGGAAGGAGCGGAAAAACCCAGATCAGAGCGCGAACGGAAAACGTCTTCGCCTCCCCCGAGAGCGGATTGTCGTGAGGGGCGAATTATACCGTCATCCGTGCCGCATCATTTCTTCTTCCGGGGGATCCCCGCCGCCGAGCAGTTGCCCCCCACGCCTCCAGGGCAGGCGAGCATCATCGACCAGACGAAGTCACGCGGCGCGAATCCCGGCGGATACGGCGCCGGATTGCCGACCGGATTCGACGTCAGGTTGTTGATCCCGTCCTTCCCCGCCGCGTTGATCGACGAGACGTGGTGGCAAGTGATGCACGACGACGAATCGAGCGGCACGCCGGCGTTTTCTCCCTCGATCACCGAGTTTCCGAGGAGCGTGGCCTTTCCGGACCCGTCGGTGAACAACACCTGCACGCCGTCCAGCCGGTAGTTCTGCCACACCGGATCGAGATTCGCCGCGGTCATCATGGCCTGCAGCGCGGGCGTCATCTGCGTCGTGGCCCCGGGGGTGTTCGGCGGCGTCTGCGCGGGGTTCGATCCGAACGGATCGTCGCAGCCGAGGACCACGCACCGGCTCGGATTTGTGCCGGTGTTCTGCGGCTCGAACGTGGCCCAGATCCAGTTCGGGAGCAGCTTGGAGATCACGTGCATGCCTGCCAGCGCGTAGCACTGGTTTCCGTAGGTTTCGGTCCAGACGCTTCCCTTCAGCGATGCCGGACAGGGAGCCGGGTACTGTACCCAATCGACTTTGATCTCCACGGCCGGCCAGGGGAAATTGATGTTCGGCCATGCCGGGGGAAAGAACGGCGGCGGCGGAGCCGTGGCGAACTTCGACTGGCCGGCGCGAAAGGCCAGCGTGGCCCCCGGGGCGGGCGCGCTGATGTAGCTCGAGGCCACCGGATCGATGCGCACTTCCTCGCAGAGGATCACCTTCGGGTCGCCCTGGCCCGGCGCACAGTTCTGGTTCGCCACCGCGGGCAGCGTTCCTTTGTGCGATCGGCCGGCGATGACCAGCGCGAGCGGGCTGATGTGGAAGCGCTTTGCCGGTTCGCGCTTCGCGGCGGCGAAGGCCCCCGGGGTGTTCGTGGCTGGATACTGCTGGAGTTGCTCGATCCACGTCTCCCACTGGACGTACGGATAGCGCGTGGGAGTCGCGGTGCTGCAGGCCCCGGCCACGAAGATCTGCCAGGCAACCTTGGCGATCTGCGCGGGGTCGTTGATGTCGGGCGAGGTCTGGGGAATGGCGGGGCATTGAGCCGGGGAGGGGAGGGCGATCAGACAACCGGCGGCGAACAGGAGGGGGGCGATTCGTTTTCTCACGAGGACTCCTTCCTCCGCCTCGGCGCGGATCGCCGGCGCTCACACGAGCGGCGTCCTGCCGCCTCGCGGGATTCGGGATGGCGATGTCGTTGGGGCGGATCCGCGCAGAGTATGTACTCCGGATGGAAGGATGTCCAGAGTTCCCGCGATCACTCGATGCTGACCGGATCGCTTCAGACGTTCACCTCGGCGCCGATCGTGCCGCCCGCGGAAACGACGCACGCCTGGCTGACGGGCCAGAACTTCGCGAACGCCGCCGGAGCGCACGCCGTCAACTTCGACGATTTCGTGCTGGACGACGGGGTGGCGGCGATTCCGGCGTTCGGTCCCCTGGAGCTCCAAAAGCGCCGATGCTGGTGCTCGCGGCGATCGGCCTGGCGGTCCTCCGGCGCGGCGGGATAGCGCTCCGCTTCGCCCTCAATAGGCGTACCCCTGCCGCGCGCGGATCTTGAACTCCGGGTTCTTCAGCGCCACCTGAACCTTCTGATATCCGCTGCCGCTCTTCGGGCTGGTGTAGTAGCTGATCAGGTAGTACCCGTTGGTCTGCTCCTCGATCCGCCGCAGCGCGGGAGTGAAGCTGGTGTTCATCCGGAAGTACTCGCCGTTCGTGTCGGCGGCAATGCGCGCCGGGGTCTGGTCGATGTACATCGGATGGTTCGGATCCTCGAGGAGGCTGATGGGGTAGACGGTGACGTTGGCGCGGTTGAGGGAGCGGAC
>DATFUW010000582.1:0-3173 GCA_035260605.1 Thermoanaerobaculia bacterium
GAGGATGTGGTTGTTCGGCGAGCCGTAGACCGTCAGAGCCACTGGAAGCGGATGCGACGCGTAGTAGAGAAACGTCGCCGCCTCGTCGCTGCCCATCGGCCGCGACAGAACCGGGATCCGCAGCAGTGCGGCGATGACGGTCAGGACGACGATCGGCCAGATCACACGGCTATCGTAGGGCACGCAGCTCGATCACGGTGATCTCCGGCTCCAGACCGAGTCTCCACGGCAGCAGCCAGTAGCCCGTGCCGGTGTTCACGTAGAGCTGCGAATCGCCGCGGCGGTAGAGGCCCATGTGATAGGGAAGAAACAGGCCGGCGAGCGACCAGTGCAGCGGCCGGAACCCGCACTGCCCGCCGTGGGAATGCCCGCAAAGGGTCAGCGGAAGCCGGCGGCGGATCGCTTCGGGAAACGCCCGCGGCTGATGCGAGACGACGATCGGATAGGCGTTGGACGGACGGCCGGCGAGCGCCGCGTCGAAGTCGGGGCGGAGGTCGGGGGTCCGCGCGGCGTAATCCGAGAGGCCCGCGAGCCAGATCCCGCCCACGTCCGCCCCCTGGTTCACCAGCAGGTGAATGCGGGTTCCGCGGAGCCGCGCGATGACCTCGCGCGGGGCGCCGTACATCTCGTGGTTTCCGAGGACCGCGAGCAGCGGCGTGGAGGGATCGAGCCAGCGGACGCCGGCGAGGAGTTTGTGGATGAACGCGGGATCGTCGTCGATCAAGTCGCCGGCGAGGAGCACGAGATCGGGGTGGATTCCGTTGACCGTCTCGAAGATCTGCCGGAGGCGCGAGGGTCGGGTGAAGAGGCCGACGTGAAGGTCGGCGAGCAGAACGATCCGCGAACCGTTGAGTTGCGGCGGAAGTCCGCGGAGGGTCACCGGAACGGGTCGGACATCGAGCGGAACGAGCGCCGTCCAGATGCCGGCGGCGATCAGCACGAACGTCGACCAGAGGAAAATCCGCGAAGGCCATCGGGCGAACGCCCGGAACGGAGTGCGGCGCAGGAACGGCAGCCAGGCGATGGCCACGAGGGTCAGAAACGCGCAGTAGACGAGCGCGAAACAGAGCCAGGCGAACCACGGCGGGCCGAGGACGGCGCGGACCACGCGCGAAAAATCAGTGCGTGCGTTCAGCCACGGCAGGAACAACCACATGAGATTGCAGACGACGGCCACGCCTGCTGCCAGCCGTTTCCAGCGCGGATGGATGCGCGCCAGGGCGAATGCCGCGAGGAAATCGAGCGGCACGAGGATCAGCAGGGCGACGAGGAAGAACATGAGCGCGCCATGATAGTGTGCGCGATCCGTGGCGCACTTCGAAATCCCGCTCGATCTGCCGCACGCCGGCCGGATCGCTGACCGGCTCTCCGCGCTGGTCGAGCGGCACGTCGAGGAGTTTCAACTCGACGCCGAAGAAGCAGTGCGCGCCGCGCACCGGCTGTCGGGATATCTCTTCCGCAACACGCCGGCCGAGGACAATCCACCGAACGCCATGGAGATCCGCGACGCGGCGGCGGTGCTCGGCCGGGAGCTGGTCGCCGCACTCGAGGCCGCGCGGATCAGCGGCGACCGACTCGGCCAGTTAGTGCGCAATCTCTTCGAATGCCTCGAGCTCGGAGAGGAGGGGGCGGCGCTCTCGTTGCGCGCCGGGGAGAATCCGAACTCGCTGCAGCGGCCGGTGTGAGACACGACGAAGGTTCGTGGTACATTCCGCCATTCCCGAAAGGAGACGTCCATGTCGCGAAAATCTCTCGTGCTCTTCGTGTCTTTTCTCCTCGCCGGCTCGGCCGCGATCGCGGCCAGATCGTTCACGCCGAAAGCGAATACCCGTGCGGACGTGAAGGCCTACGTCGAACACGCCGCGCAGCACGTCGCGAAGCACGGAGCGGACTGCGCGGCGTTCACTTCGCCGTCATGGGCAGCCGGCGATTACTACATCTTCGTCGCCGCCGAGGACGGGAAGACGATCTGCCATCCGTCTCCCAAGATCGTCGGAAAGTCGGTCGACGAGATCATCGACGTTAACGGCAAGAAGGTCGGCGTGGCGCTGGTCGAGGCGGCGAAGAGCGGCGGCGGCTGGGTCGACTACGTCTGGCCGAGGCCGGGGACGACCAACCCGGTGCCGAAGAGCAGCTATGCCGTGCAGGTCAAGGGGCCGGACGGCAAGATGTACATGGTCGGCAGCGGCGGCTACGAGCTGAAATAGCGGTTGCTCAGGCGCTGAGGGGAAGCGGCGAGTTCGCGCGCAGTTCGAACGCAGTCCACAGCGCGCCGGCGATGTCGGTCGCGCCGAGGAGGAGGATCGTCGCCGGCATCTGACCGAAGACGACGAGCAGCGCGGTGCCGATTGCGAATCCGAACCGCACGGGCACCGAGGCACGGATGTACGGTATGCAGCCGGCGCGCGATCCGACCGTGTCGTACGTGCCGATGATCACGCTGAGCAGCCCGACCACCCGTACCCACCCGACGGTTGCGGGCGGAAGGTGCAGCAGCGACGCGAACTGTGCCGGGGCGGCGATGAGCGCCCCTCCGACGGCGACGACGTACATCCCGAAGACGAACAGGGAGCGGGCGGCGCGGCTCATCGGCAGATCATACTGCGCGGTTGCGGGCGAGGTCGGGAGCTCCGTGCGTTGCCACCAACCGCTCGTCGTGAGCTGCCTACACCACGGCTGCGGCCGCGGCCTTCTTGCGCGCCACGTCGCGGGCGGAGTGATCGAGGATCCGCTTGCGGATGCGGATCGACTCGGGGGTGACTTCGACCAGCTCGTCGTCGTCGATCCATTCCAGACACTGCTCGAGGGTCATGATCCGCGCGGGGGCGAGTTGCACGGCCATGTCGGAGGTCGAGGCGCGCATGTTCGTCAGGTGCTTCTTCCGGCACACCTGCACGACCATGTCGACGTCGCGCGAGTTCTCGCCGACCACTTGTCCGCCGTAGACCTTCTGTCCCGGTTGGACGAACAGCGTGGACCGCTCCTGCAGCGGCTCGATGGCGTAGGCCGTGGTGTCTCCGGCCTCCTTGGCCACCAGCGCGCCACGCGAGCGGCTGGCGATCTCGCCGCGGTACGGCCCGTACTCGAGGAAGGTGTGGTAGAGCAGTCCCGTGCCGCGCGTCTCGGAGAGAAACTCGGTGCGGATGCCGAACAGCCCCCGCGTCGGGATCTTG
>DATFUW010000583.1:0-3867 GCA_035260605.1 Thermoanaerobaculia bacterium
CCACGCAAACTATATCGTCTGGTTCGAGATCGGCAGGACGGACCTCTGCCGCGACACCGGGATCCCGTACAGCGAGATCGAAAACCGCGGGCTGGTGCTCGTGGTCACGGAAGTGACGTGCCGCTACCGCGCGCCCTTCCGCTACGACGACGAGGTGGTGATCCGGACGACGGTGCTGGAGGCGGCCAGCCGGGCGATGACCTTCGGCTACGAGCTGCGCGACGGACGTGGGGAACGTGTTCACGCCACCGGCTCGAGCCGGCACGTGTGGGTCGACCGCCGGACGTGGCGGCCGACGATTGCCGACGATGAGGTGATGCGCGCCTTTGCGCCGTTCCTGTAGTTACTTCGCGGCGACGCGTTTCGCCGCCGCAGTGAGACGGGACTTGTAGCGGTTCGCGGTGTTCTCCTTGATGATGCCGCGCTTTGCCGCCTTGTCGATCTCCGAATACCCGGCGCCGAGCACCTTCGGTTCGGTGTTCCCCGCCTCGATCGCCGTGCGCGCCTTCTTCAGTGCGCCGCGAAGCCGCGACTTTCCACCGCGGTTCCGCACCGCCGCCTTCTCGGCCTGGCGGCGCTGTTTTTCAGCCGAACGAATGTTTGCCATCGATCTCTCCTGATCCGTCTTATCTGATGTCCACTCCGAGCTGCCGGAGCCGTTCCTTGGCCAGCGATGCCTCGTGCGAGTTCGGGTACTCGTGCACCACGTACTGGTACTGCACGATGGCCTGCGGCCGCTGATTCATCGCCTGGTACGAGTATCCCTTCTTGAGCAGGGCCGCCGGAGCCTTCTCCGACCGCGGATACTTCTGAACGACGACGTCAAACTGGTCGATGGCGTCCATATATTTCTTCTGCGAGTAGAGACTCTCGCCAATCCAGTACTGCGCGTTGACCGAGAGCTCGGAATCGGGATAGCGGTTGATGAAATCGCGGAAGCCGGTGATGGCCAGGTCGTAGTTGCCGCGCTGGTAGTCGCGATACGCCGTCTGATAGACCTCGCGCGGGTCCTCGGTGGAGGCCGGCGGAGGGGTGACTTCGACCTGGCTCGCGGGAGGTTGCAGCGCAGGCGCCGCGGTCGCCGTGGCGGGTACGGTGCCCGGCATCGTCGCCGGCATGGCCCCCTGCGGTGCGCCGGGCTGTGGGACGGCGGCAGCGCGCGCGGCGGCCGCCTTCAGGTCCTCGATGTCGTGCTGGGACTGCGTGAGCTGCTGGGTCAGTTGATCGAGCCGGTAGTTGGTCTGCTCCACGCCGCCCTGCGCGTTGTTCAGCCGCTCCTGGATCTGGTCGACCTTGGCCACCAGCGCGGCGTTCGATTTGAGCAGCTCCTGGGTCTGCTGTGCGATCCGCTGGTTGACGTTCTGCACGTCTTCCTTCGCCGCGGCGGAGCGCTTGACCTGCGCGAGCTGATCCTGCAGCTCGGTGATCTGGCTCTGCAGCTTCTGCACGTCCGACGTGGTGACGCATCCGCCGGCGAGCATCGCGCCGGCGAGAACGAGCGGGAGCGCGGCGGCCTTCATCGGCTATTTTCCGACGATGACCAGATGCGCACGGCGGTTCTTGCCCCAGGCCGTCTCGTCATGTCCGGGGTCGAAGGGGCGCTCCTCGCCGTAGCTGACGGTGCGGATGCGGCCGGCGTCGACGCCGAGGGCCACGATGAATTCCTTCGCAGCATTCGCCCGGCGGTCGCCGAGCGCCAGGTTGTACTGCTCGGTCCCGCGCTCGTCACAATGCCCTTCGATGAGCACGTTGTACTGCGCATTCTGCCGCAGCCAGTTCGCCGACGCGGTCAGCGCCGCCTGGGCGTCGGACGAGAGCGTCGAGGCATCGAAGTCGAAGAACGCGTCCTGCAGATATCCGCGCTCCTCGGCCACGCGGTTGAGTTCCGCGATGTCCGAAGGGAGCGTGGTCACGGTCACGTTG
This sequence comes from Thermoanaerobaculia bacterium, assembly GCA_035260605.1. Classification (GTDB taxonomy): domain Bacteria; phylum Acidobacteriota; class Thermoanaerobaculia; order Gp7-AA8; family Gp7-AA8; genus Gp7-AA10. The sequence goes on from DATFUW010000583.1 coordinate 1,924, forward strand.
GGCTGCGTTTCCGTCTGCACGAAATCGGGCGGGTTCGTGACCTGCGTCTCCGTGGTCGTGGCCGCCACCGGAGGGACGCTGGCCGTCGTTTCCGTCGGCGCGACCTTGGGAGGCGGTGTCTTCTTGCTCTTGCACGCGGGAATGGCGACGATCGTGAGAAACAGCAATCCGGTGAGAAAACCCTTGAAAAGCTTGTGCATTGCGGTCTGCGACTCCTTTACGTCCCGAAGTGAATGATAACAGAGGCCTTCACTCCGATTTCTTCGACCAGTCTGGATCCTTGTTCTCGCCATCGAACGTCAGTTGCGACAGATCGGTGCCATCGACGCGGATCCGGTAGATCTGCCACGCGCCGCTGCGGTTCGATTGAAAGGCGATCCACCGCCCGTCGGGGGACCAGGTGGGCTGTTCGTTCGATCCTTCGCCGGCGATGATCCGGCTCTGCCGCGTGATGACGTTCATGATGCGGATCTGGAAGCGGCCGTTGACCTGGGAGGTGTAGGCGAGCTGCTCGCCGTCGGGTGCCCACGTGGCGTCGTCGTTCCACGCGCCGTCGAACGAGATCCGCTGCACGTTCGTGCCGTCGGCGTCCATCGTGTAGATCTGCGGCGTTCCACTGCGGCCGGAGGTGAACGAGATCTGACGTCCGGTCGGGCTCCACTCCGGCGTCGACTCGATCGAGTAGCCGGTTGTCAGGCGCCGCAGGTTCGTTCCGTCGTCGCGGACGACGTAGATGTCGGGGTTCCCGGAAACGGAACCGACGAAGGCGATGTCGTGGCTGACCGGCGAGAAGGTCGCCGAGGTGTTCAACCCCAGAGCGGTCGGCACGCTCATGCGCCCTCCGCCGATCCGGTTGATGATGTACATCTCGCTGCGACCGCCGGCGAAGCGCGTGTAGACCATGCGGTCGTTGTCCGGAGACCAGCTCGGGAGGATGGCCATCGAGCGATCGTGCGTGATCTGGCGCTGGTTCGCGCCGTCCCAGTCCATGAGCCAGATCTCCCAGTGGCCGCTGCGATTCGAGGCGTAGCCGATCTGCGAGAGGAAGATTCCCGTCTTTCCGCTGAACGCGCGCACGAGGTTGCTGGCCAGCGTGTGGGCCATGCGCGTGAGCGCGGGAGCGGTGCCGCGATAGGCCGACGGGCGGAACGGTTCGGAGATCGTCATGCCGCGCGCGTCGATCAGCCGCGCCTCGACGATGTAGTCCTGCTCCTCCTGCCGCATCTTCAGCGCGAGGAGAAAGTCCGCGTTCGCGGCCTTCACCAGATCCCCGTTGACGGCGACGTTCGGCGGGATCGGCGCGATGGCAAACACGCCGGATGCCGCGAGGTCCCGCGTCAGCGGCGCGAAGAACGCATCGTTGTACTCCTCGAGCGGAATGACGGTCTCGGGGTGTGGAATGGCGATCCGCACCACCGGCGTCGCCTGGTTCGGATTGATCTCCGTGTGGATCTGTGTCTGCCCCTGCAGCGGTGCTGCCATCGGCAGCACCAAAAGCAGCAGCACGAACGGGTGACCGAGTTGCCGGACCGCCCCCTGGACGGCTGACAACCGGGAAACCCTTCGGTCGGTCATCAATGTCTCCTTCCTACCGGAACTTGAGATGGACACCAAGATACATGCCGCTGTAGCCGTATGGCAGCGGCGGGAGCGGGGAGGCCTCGATCACCGCGCGCAGCGCCGCGCGGTCGAACAGTCCGCTTCCGCTGCTGATCTCCGTTGTCACATCGCGGATCGTGCCATCGCGATCGATGATGAAGCGCACCGTCGTGGCCAGACCGGCCGGAGTGTCGTGCGAGCGAAACCAATGCTGTCCGATCTGGCGGTCCATCGCGGCGATGTAGATCGAATACGGGAAATCGCCTCCTTCGAGTGCAGTGACGCCCGCGCCGCCGACCGGGATGTCCTGCGCCGGCGCAGTGGGGGCGGCAGCGGGGGCGGGCG
>DATFUW010000584.1:0-6159 GCA_035260605.1 Thermoanaerobaculia bacterium
CGCGGTGGCGAATCAGGGGCGCAATATCCCGGCACAGGAACACCGCCCCGTCACGATTGGGGTAATAGTCCAGCGCGCCGACGAAGAGAAACACGAATGGGCGGCCGGAGGCGCGAGGCATGCGGCGGGACTGCGCCTCCGGAATCTCGACGACGTTGGGCAGCACGTCGACGGATCGCGATCCGACGCTCGCGAGCAAGCGGTCGCGGTCGGCGTCGGAACAGACAAAGACCCGCTCGAAGCGCGCCAGCTCGCGGCGTTCGATCGCCCGATACGCCCAGGCGTCCTGCTGCATGGTGTACGCGAGCTTACGCTCGCCATTGAGTCGCGCCAGCGCGGCCAGCCGGTCTCTGGTAATGGATTCGACATCGTCGAGGTCCATGCATGCGGGCACCTGCGCGAGAATTGGGCTGTGCACCAGTAGCGGCAGCATGTAGAGCCGATGAACGTGGACGAGATCGAACCGGCCGCGCACGTGCGTGTCCATCAGTCTCTGATCCGCGCGCGAAAGCATGCGCCAATCCGACGGTTGGCGGTACCACGCGTAGTACTGCGCCGGAAGAAACCGCCGTAGGGCGCGTTGAGCCAGTGCGCCGGCCGTCCACCGGCCCAGGGGCAGTATGGTCACGTCATCGCAGATCGCCCTGGCGTCCGATGCCGCCGGTCCGCCCGGTTCGGCGCGCGCCGTCGTCAGAAGCGAAACGCGGTATCGATGTGAAAGCGCTTCGATGAGTCGGTAGGCGCGCTGCTCCACCCCGCGGCCGTACCGACGCGGCAGCACTGGAGAGATGTAGAGGGCGCGCTCCATGCGGTATGATGCCCAGCCAGGAAACGGGCGGTGATTCCGCGACAATTCCACTTTGTTTTTGGGTTGCGCGAACAGCCGGAGCCGCTGCACCTGGTGTTCTATCTGTGCCTGGAGTCGTGCCGGCGGCTGCATCCAGGCGCGCCCATTTTCCTCCATTGCCATCACCCACCCTACGGCCCGTACTGGGACCTGATTCGAGATACGCCCGAGCTCCGCCTCTTACCAGTCGACCCCGATCCGTTCGTCGCCTCGTACCGGTACCCTGATCCCATCCTGAACCGATACCGGTACGCGCATCATGCGGACGTGATCAGGCTCGACGCGCTGATCCAGCATGGCGGCATTTACGCCGACATCGACACACTCTTCATCAACCCGATGCCGCCGAGTTTGCTCCAGCACCCGTTTGTGATCGGCCGTGAGGACGACGTCTGCGATCGGCAGGGCCGGCTGCAGCCTTCTCTTTGCAACGCGCTGCTCGCATCCGAACCGTCGGCGGCGTTCGCGGTCCTGTGGCGGCAGCGTCTATACGACGCGTTCGACGGGTCGTGGAGCAATCACTCCGGGTTCCTGGCGTACGCCCTCAGTCAGGCGCTTCCGGATCAGGTGCACGTCGAGCCGCCGCGCACGTTCTACCGGCACGGGTTCAGGCCGCCAGGCGTGCGCATGCTGCTCGAAGGGCTCGACCGCGATTTCAGCGGCATGGTCAGCATGCACCTGTGGAGCCATCTCTGGTGGGAGCGGCGGCGCCGGGATTTCTCGCGCGTGCATGCCGGGCTCCTGACAGAAAACTACATTCGCTCGGTCGACACGACGTTCACCGTCGCCGCGAGGCGGTTCTTGCCGCCGCCTGAAGAAGCAAGACGCCGCGCAACCGCAGCGGTCTTCTCGGGGCAGTCGCTCAGATCGCAGTTGCGGGCACGGATCACCGCCCTCGCCACCAAATGGCGTGTCCGGGTGCGGAACACATGATGACGGCGAGTGCGGCGGCAAGGGTGAGCGTGATCATCCCCACATACAACCGATCCGCGCTGCTCATGGAGGCCGTCGAGTCGGTTCTTGCGCAGACGCATCCCATTCATGAAATCGTCGTTGTCGACGACGGCTCGGATGCCTCACACCGGAACGCGTTGAAGGAGCTCACGCGACGAAGCCCGCTGATCCGCGTCTACCTCCTGCCGCATGGAGAACGCTCGAGAGCCCGCAATGAGGGGCTGGCCAGGGCGACCGGCGACTTCGTGCTCTTTCTCGACGACGACGATCTGCTCGACGTGGACATGATCGCATCCACGGTGCGGCGCTTCGCGGGTTCGCCTGTCGACGTCGTCGTGGGCCGCGGACAGGGGTTCGGCGACGCGATTCCACTGCATGCCGCTCCGTTGAACCCCTTCTGGACCGACAGCGCCGCGGCGCCAGAAGGCCGCGCCAGCGGTTGGATGGGTGTGTCGGCAGCGACGCGTCGAGACCTGGAGCGCCAGCCCGTGCGCGTGCTGTTGAGATGCCCGGCCCCAATCAACGCCTTCCTCGTGCGTCGCGATGCGATCGGGACGACGCACTTTCCGGAGGATCTCAACCGCGGTGAAGACTGGATCTTCTGGCTCGATCTCGCAATCAAGGGGTGTCGGTTTGGGGTCAGCCCGGAGGGACGCGCCTACGTGCGGCGGCACGCGCACAATTCGTGGCCGGTTGCCTCGACCGTTGTGTCCTACGAACGAGTGCTCGAGCGAGTCGGACCTCTGGGTCGCGAAGAGGCGTTTCTCGGCACAGCGCTGGTGGCACGCATCGGGTGGCTGGAAAGGCGTACGGACTGGTGGCGCCCGGCGGTCCGGCAAGCCCGGCATCCGGATTTGCTCGTCAAGTACGGCTGTCAGTTCCTGGCTCGCCGTACCTTCCGGCTCTGGCTGCGCGCGTCGGCCGGACTCCGCTCGACCCTGAGCTCGATCGACCCCCCCGCGCCGCGGCCATCACGGGAACCAGCCCCTCGATGACGGTGCGTGCGCCAAACCGCGCCAGTAGTGCGGCCTGGAGCGCGCGGCCCCGGGTCCGCCCCGCCTCAGGATTCGCCAGCACATCGCGAAGCTGCTGCGCCCCATGACGAATGTCGGGCTCGGCCCAAAGCTGGTCCGGCGAATACGACCGAGGCGCCGCCGGGTTGATCACGGGCACGAGCTTGTAGTCGACCAGGTACGCCAGTTCGCGGTCGAGGTAGTCGAGTTGGCCCCCGAAGGCCGTCATCACCACGGGGTTGCCGTGGGCCGCGGCGTCGAAGGCGCCGATGCCCCAGCCTTCGCCACGGCAGAGCGACACGTAACAGTCGCCTCGTATGTGCAACTGCCGGATCTCGTCGTCGCTGAGTACGTCGGTGACCAGACGAATCCGCGGCGGCCGCGTGTATTGGCCCGTGACCCGATGGACGGCGTGGGCGACTGATCGGCGGACTAACCTCAGCGGACCCGTGACCGTCAGGTCTCGCGGATTCGTCTTGATCACGAGCGTCACGGGATCATCGGCCGTGAACGCTTCGCAAAACGCCTTCACCGTGCAGTCCAGCGCCTTGCGATTGCTCCACACGCCGATCGTATAGAACACATAGCCATCGCCGTCCTGCCGCCCGTCACGAGCGCCGCCGGGCTCGACGCCGTCATCCGCGATATGCGGGACGACATCGATCGGCACGGTCACTCCGCATTCCTCGAACACGGTCTTGTTCCAGCGGCACGGCACGATGAGACGATCGACCGCGTTCAGCAGCGCCGGCCAATGCTCGGGAATGGCGGTCGTCTCCCAGACGGTGTGGCCGATAATCGTCCGTCCGCGCTCCGCCTCGATCCAGAACGGAAAATACTCCGGGACCGTGTGGACGATGACGACGTCGTAGTCGATCTTCCGATTGCAGAACCGATCGAGGTCAGGATCCCCAACGCCGGAACCGCCGAAGGGACCGTAGTGCATCACGGTGCCGTACCCGCCAACCATGGGCGTCCACGTCACAGGAACCCCGGCGCGGGCCAGCGCCAGCAGGCAGCGTTTGCCGGCAATCCCGTACCCCGACGGTTCGGCCAGGGAGATGTACTTCACGCCCACGGAGCTCATGAAGGTCCAACGGCACCGCACGGGCGGCGACGACGTCGACGGAGCCTACAACAACCGGCCCGCCCGAGCACCGAAACGGCAGCAAGACGACGGCGGTCATCTGGGCCGATTCCCCGGATCAGGTCCGGCAGAAAAGATGGCGGAGGATGCGGAATCGCCGAACAAGCCTCGCGTGAACCACGTCTGGAACGCGGTCTGGGGCTCGCCGGTACCCCGCCGTGTGCCGCTGTAGAATTCCGCCGATGGCGCGCCCTCTCGTCTCCGCCCTCATTCACACCCTGAACGAGCGCGACTACATCGAGGACTGCCTCCGCTCGGTCGAATGGGCGGACGAGATCTACCTCGTCGATTCGTTCTCCACCGACGGCACGGTGGAGTTCGTGCGCGAGAAGTTTCCTCGCGTGCGCATCGAAGAGCGCGAATACCTCGGCGCCGCCTCACAGAAGAACTACGCCATCGACCGCACCCAGCACGACTGGATCTTCTACATCGACGCCGACGAGCGCGTGACGCCGAAACTTCGCGACGAGATCCTCCGGACCATGGACGGCGATCTCCCCTTCTGGGCGTATTCCGTCGGCCGCCGGAACTACATGATGGGCATGTGCATCCGCTTCAGCGGACTGCAGCGCGACCGCGTGACGCGCCTCTTTCACCGCCAGCACGCGCGCTATCCCAACCGGCGCGTGCACGCCGACCTTCTCGTCGACGGCGAGACCGGCCGCCTCCGGCACAAAATGGACCACTATTACGTCCGCAATTTCGATCACATGATCCGCAAGATGACCCGCTACGCGGAATGGGGCGCCGCGCAGATGTTCATCGACGGAAAGACGACCTCCGCTGCAGGGATCCTCGGCCATACCGCCGGAAAGGTCTTTCGCGACTTCATCGTCAACCTCGGATTTCTCGACGGAGCGCGCGGCGTCATCTCCGTCGGGATGCACGGCTACTACACATTCTGGAAGTACGCCAAGCTATGGGAACTGCAGCAGCTCAAACGCCTCGGCAAGGCCATCCCCCTGCCCAAGCTCGACGAAGAGGAAGCTCGCTGGGACCTGCCCTGGAAGGGGTCAGGTCTTTAATTTGGTATTTTCTACCAAGGGTGGAGTTCCCGTGCTACTGCTCGTAGAAAATACCAAATTAAAGACCTGACCCCGTGCTACGGCTTGTTCTTCAGCGCCTCGGCGACCGTGGCGGGGACGTTTCGCTGCAGGTTATCGACCTCCCGGAAGGCGATGCCCCCGTCGAACTTCCAGGTGTGTTTCGGGCGATAAACTCCGGTATCGTGCACGCGCGAGCCGACGACGAAGCGCAGCACTCCGCGGCGGTAGTCGAACGCACGCCCGTTCCGCGTGTGCACCGCGGCATCGATGCGGTAGGTCCCGGCGACGAGATCGAGCGAGGGGATCACCATCCGTACGCGTCCCGGGCCGTCGAGCCGCTGCGGCAGGAACCCTTCGATCTCCGTGTTCGTTCCGTACACGCATGCGCCGTCAGCGTGATAGATGCCCACGCCGAAGACGAAGTCCTCCTGCGGCGCGCGCACCTCGACGTCCATCTCCACCGTCACCCCGGTCCCGGCGCCGAGAGCAACGAGCTCGTGCCCTTTCGGATCGACGAGAATCACGCGCTTGAGCACGACCTCTCCCGATCCCCACCGCTCTTCCTCTTCCGCGGCCTTTGCGGCGGGGGCCTCCGTCTCCGCCGCCGGAGAGGCCTCCACGGTCCCGCTGACCTCCTGCAGGTAGGCGTCGACCACTCGCGTCGGATCCCCGATGGCCGTTGTCGCTCCCCGATCGAGCCACAGCGCGCGGTCGCAGAGTTTGCGCACCTGATCGAGCTGGTGCGTGACGAACACGAGGGTCACGCCGCGGAACTTCATCTCCTGGATCTTGGCGATGCACTGCTGCGAGAACTCCTCGTCGCCGACGGCGAGCACTTCGTCGATCAGCAGGATCTCCGGATCGACGTGCACCGCGACCGCAAACCCCAGACGGACGTACATGCCTGAGGAGTACGTCTTCACCGGCTGGTCGATGAACGGACGGATCCCGGAGAAGTCGACGATGGCGTCGAACCGGCTCTCGATCTCCCGCTTCGAGAGTCCGAGCATGATGCCGTTGATGAGGATGTTCTCGCGGCCGGTGATTTCCGGATGGAAGCCCGCGCCCAGCTCGATCAGCGCCGCCACCCGCCCGTTCACCTGCACGTTGCCGCTCGTCGGCTTGAGAATGCCGGAGATCAGCTTGAGCAGT
>DATFUW010000585.1:0-5828 GCA_035260605.1 Thermoanaerobaculia bacterium
CAGGGCGTGAACACCAAGATCCGCCAGGTGGTGGCCGATGAATTCGGGATCGACGTCGATCTCGTTTCGGTGATGATCACCTCCACCGAGAAGAACAACAACACCTCGGCCACCGCGGCGTCGAGCGGATCGGACCTCAACGGCAGCGCGGCCGCCGACGCCTGCCGCAGGATCAAGGCGCGGCTTGCGCCCGTCGATGCGGGGCGCAATCTTCCCTGGCGCGATCTGATCGAGGAGGCCTACCACCAGCGCGTCAGTCTTGGCGACAAAGGCTTCTATGCCACGCAGGGGATCGACTGGGATGCCGAGGCGGGCCGGGGGAATCCGTTTCTCTACTTCACGCAGGGGTGCGCGATCTCCGAAGTGGAGATCGACCGCTTCACGGGAATGATGCGCATCGTACGCAGCGACGTGCTGATGGACATCGGCAAGCCGATCAATCCGGGGATCGATCGCGGGCAGATGACCGGCGGCTTCGTGCAGGGCTTCGGCTGGCTGACCACCGAGGAGCTGCGCTACACGCCGGAGGGAGAACTGCTGACGCACTCGCCCACGACGTACAAGATCCCGAACATTCAGGACGTGCCGGAGGTGTTCAATCTCGACTGGATCGAGAACGATGCGAACACCGTCAACCTCCGCGCCAGCAAGGCGGTCGGCGAACCGCCGCTGCTGCTCGGAATCTCGGTGTTCTGCGCCATCAAGAACGCGCTGTCGTACGCCGGCGGCGGCGCGCTGCACGCGCCGGCGACCGGAGAGCAGATCCTGATGCGCCTGACAGCGTGCCGCCGCGACCTTCACGCCGTCGTTTCGCAATGATCCTCCGCAGCCGCCGCGTGGTAACGCCATCCGGAGTGCGCCCCGCGTCGATCCATGTGCGCGGCGAAAAGATCGAACGGATCGATGACGCCCCGGCGGAGGTCGACTACGGCGACCTGGTGATCATGCCCGGCGTCGTCGACTCGCACGTGCACGTCAACGAGCCGGGACGCACCGAGTGGGAGGGATTCGAGACGGCAACGCGGGCGGCGGCCGCCGGCGGAGTGACGACCATCGTCGACATGCCGCTCAACTCGATCCCTCCAACGACTTCCGTCGCGGCGCTGCTGAAAAAGGCGGAAGCGATGGAGGGGAAGTGCCGCGTCGACGTCGGCCTGTGGGGCGGCGCCGTGCCGGGAAACGCGCGAGCGCTGCAGCCGATGCTCCGTGAAGGAGCGCTCGGATTCAAATGCTTCCTCGTCGACTCCGGCGTTCCCGAGTTCGGGCACCTCGACGCCGACGGACTCGCGGAGGCGCTCGACGCGCTGCGCGGTACCGGTGCGCCCCTTCTCGTGCACGCGGAACTCGCCGATCGTCTCGGATCTGCGCATGGCCGCTCGTATCGCGCCTGGCTCGATTCGCGTCCGCCCGAGGCGGAGGATGCGGCCATCGATCTCGTGCTGCGCGAGGTGAAGCGCAGCGGCGCGCGGGCGCACATCGTTCACCTCTCGTCTTCCGGCGGACTCGATCGTCTCCGTCGCGCGCGCGACGCACGCCTTCCGCTCACCGCCGAGACCACGCCGCACTACCTGCACTTCGAAGCGGAGTCGATCCCCGACGGCGCGACCGAGTTCAAATGCGCACCGCCGATCCGCGGCCATGCCAACCGCGAGGCCCTCTGGCGCGGCATCGGCGAGGAGCTGCTCGCCGCGATCGTCAGCGATCATTCGCCCTGCACGCCGGAGCTCAAGCGGCTCGCCGAGGGAGACATCGAACACGCATGGGGCGGCATCGCCTCACTGCAATTCGGGCTTCCGGTCGTCTGGAGTCACGGACGGGTGACGCTCGAGCAGCTCGCGCTGCTGATGTGCAGCGGCCCGGCATCGATCGCCGGAATCGATTCGCGGAAAGGAGCGATCGCTCCCGGATTCGACGCCGACTTCGTCGTCTGGTCGCCCGAGGAGCGCTTCCGCGTCACGCCGGATCTCGTGCAGCACCGGCACAAGCGGACTCCCTACCTCGGCGAGGAGCTGTGCGGCGTGGTCACGGCGACGTTCGTGCGCGGGCGGAAGGTATGGGAGGATGGGCGGGAGGTGGGGACGGCGTTTGGACGATGGATTCGGGAAAAGTAAATCTCACATGCCCGATTTCAAAGATCTCCCCGACCTCGCCTCCGAGCGCATCGGCGCGTCGGTGATCGAAGCGACCGACGACTTCTTCGCGCCGAAAGAGAACCTCATCAAAGATTCCAGGCCCGAATACCGCGAAGGTGAATTCACCGACCGCGGCAAATGGATGGATGGTTGGGAAAGCCGCCGCAAGCGCACGCCCGGGCATGATTCCGCCGTCGTCCGTCTCGGCGCGCCGGGCGTGATCCGCGGGGTCATCGCCGACACGAGCTTCTTCCGCGGGAACTATCCGCCATACTGCTCGATCCATGTGCTGCCGTCGGAGCTGGCCGGCGACACGGAGAACGCGTTCGCCGTCGACAGCCCGTGGGCCTGCACGCACGTGCGCCTCAACATCTACCCGGACGGCGGCGTAGCCCGGCTGCGCGTGCACGGCGAGGTGGTCCCCGACTGGCATCGCCTCGGCGGCCTGGGACAGGAACTCGACTTCGCAGCGATCGAACACGGCGGGCAGGTGCTCGAATGCAGCGACATGTTCTTCGGCCCGAAACACAACCTCATCCTCCCCGGCCTCGCGCGCAACATGGGCGACGGATGGGAGACGCGTCGCCGGCGCGGACCGGGCAACGACTGGGTCACCGTGCGGCTCGGAGCGGAGGCCACAATCCGTCGAGTCGAGATCGACACCTCGTTTTTCAAGGGCAACTACCCCGATGCCTGCTCGATCGACGGCATCCTGCCGCGCACGAAGATGCAACCCGACACGGTCCACGTCTTCACGGACGCGCTGACGGGGCACGGCCCGAAAGAAGAGATCCGGCTCAACGTCTACCCCGACGGCGGGATCGCGCGGTTGCGTGTCTACGGGACGGCGACCGAGAGCGGGCGTTGGCGCGCGGTGGCGCGGCGGATCAACACCCGCGTTCCCACCGAGGCGGAGGCGGAACTGCGGAGCTGCTGCGGCTCCGTCGACTGGGTGCGCGGCATGATGGCCTCGCGGCCGTTCGAGAACGACGTCGCCACGGCCGCGGAGACGATCTGGTGGGACCTCGATCCGCCGGACTGGCAGGAAGCATTCGCCGCGCATCCGCGCATCGGCGAGGCTCCCGACTCGGCATGGTCACGCCAGGAGCAGTCGGGGATCTCCTCGGCGTCCGGCGACGCGAGGCGCGCGCTCGCTTCCGTGAACGCCGAGTACGAACGGAAGTTCGGGTACCGCTACATCGTCTGCGCGACGGGGAAGTCGGCGGACGAGATGCTGGAAATCGCGCGGCGCCGGCTGCAGAACGAGCCCGACCGCGAGCTGCGCGTTGCCGCCGAAGAGCAGTGGAAGATCACCATGCTGCGGCTCATGAAACTCGTGGCCTGAAATTGCTGGCGGTTGGGGTCGGGGTCAGGTCTTTAATTTGGTATTTGCTACACCCTGTGGAAAATACCAAATTCAAGACCTGACCCCATTCTCCGGGAAGTCGGCGGAGGAGTGCGATGATCACCACACACATTCTCGATCTCTCCCGCGGAAAGCCGGCAGCCGGCGTGCCGGTCACGCTCGATGTTCGCGGCGACGACGGGAACTGGATTCATGTCGGGAAGGGCGAAACGGATGGAGACGGCCGGCTGATGAACCTCACCTCGGCGCCGCTGCGCAACGGGACTTACCGGCTGACGTTCGACGTGGCGACGTACTTTCGCGAACGGCGGGTGGCGACGTTCTTCCCCGAGGTGATCGTCGTCTTTCACGTCGCGGATGGAGAACAGCATCACCACGTGCCGCTGCTCCTGAGCCCGTGGGGATATTCCACGTACCGGGGAAGCTGAGCTTTCTCAGCGCCGCCGGCTCTGCAAGATCTTCGCGAACGAACGGCTCCGGAGCTCGTCGACGGTCAGGCCGGTGGCCAGCGCCTCCTCCTCGGTGATCGCGCCGCAGTTGAGCGCGCGCAGGAAGTAGTTCAGCAGTCCCTGCCCCGTCGCGGCGTCGTCGAAGACGTCGCCGACGAGGGTCGCCTGTCCCGCCTTCTCGATGAAATTGCGCAGCCGTTCCGTCGCCGCGGGGAGGCTCTCGAGAAAGAAGGCGTAGACCGCCGCGTATCGCGTCGGGAGCTGCGCCGGATTGAGGTCCCACCCCTGGTAGAAGCCATTGACCAGCGAGTGCCGGATGTGATCGGCATGCAGGCGCCAGGCGCGATGGACGGTCGCGCGGTCGCCGGAGGGCATCACGTTCGTCGCGCCATCGGAGAGCCACAGACCGGTTCCGGCGTACGCCACTTGCATGGCGTGCCGCGCGAAGTCGCATGCCGGATGGTCCATGCACTGATGCGCGGCGGTGATGTTGCAGCTCGCCGTGTAGTCGTAGGTCCCGAAGTGCGCGGCGACGACCCGTCCCCGCGCCGCGTCGCGCATCGCTGCGAGGATCGGGATGGACTGCGTCGTCTCGATCATGAACTCGAACTGCAGCGATCCGGCGGCGAGCCCGAGCTTCGACTCCAGGGCGTCGAAGGCGTCGGCCAGCGCCGTGACCTGGTCCACGACCTGGATCTTCGGCAGCGTGACGACGAACCACGGCGGGAGCCGGCCGGCTGCGTCGAGCAGGTTCGACAGGAAGATCTCGAGCGTGCGCAGCGAGCGCCGCGCAAGCTCGAGCGAGAGCGGCTTGATACGGATGCCGAGGAACGGCGGCAGCGTCTTCGCATTGATCCCCGTGGCCACCTCGCGCGCCGCCGAGGCCGCGTGCCCGTCCTCCTCGGTATCGGGGCGGATGCCGTAGCCGTCTTCGAAGTCGATCCGGAAATCCTCGACCGGTTCCCGCTGCAGCTTCTCCACCGCGCGCGCGTAGACCGTCTCCGCGAGCTCCGGCGCGATCCCGGCTGCTTCCGCGAACGTGTTCGGCGCTCCCCCGTTTTCCGCCAGCGCGCGCAGCGCCAGGGCACCGAGCTTGCGCGCCGTGTCGGACTTGAACAACTGCGCCCCGCCGTACACCGTATGCACCGGCTAGCGGGCCGGCGAGTCGCCGGGAAAGCGGCGGGCGAGTTCCTTCAGCCGCGGCTCGAGCGATTCGAGGATGGCGTCCGAGTCGATCACCGGCTCCTCAGGATCTTCGCTGCTCCAAATCCGACGAGTACCAGCACGCTGAGGACGATCCAGTTGTACTGATTGCCGTACGTGGCCACCGGGAAGTGATTGCTGATCATGATGAAGACCACCGGCAGGACCATGAACGTGTTCTGTTTCGAGCGCTGTTTGGCGATCGCCGCGAGCCGCAGGTCGGGCTGCTTCCCCTCCTGCGCCATGGCGATCAGGCGCCGCTGCGCGGGCAGAATGCGCATCCAGACGTTGGCCGCCATGAACGTCCCCAGCATCGCCCCGATCTGCATGTAGGCGGCGCGCGAGCTGAAGATGCGCATCATCCCCCAGGTGGCCGCGACGAGCAGCAGGTAGGAGATCACCGTTCCGGCGATCTCACGATCGCGCAGTGGCGAGATCCACAGAAGGTCGTACACGATCCAACCGGCGATGATCAGCCCGACGCTGGCCAGCGCCGCGTACAGCGCCCGCGTCGCCCAGACGTCCGGATTGACCATCAGCCCGCCGTCGTAGTAGACCACGACGTAGAGCAGAAAACCGCTGATCCACGTCGTCGCCGCTTCCCACTTGAACCAGTGCAGCGTCTGCGGCAGCAGCACACCCGCGCTTTTCTTGTCGACGACGTAGAATCCGCCGCTG
>DATFUW010000586.1:0-2882 GCA_035260605.1 Thermoanaerobaculia bacterium
GAGCGTGAGAGCGATGAGGAAGAGAAACATCTTCAGCCAAAGTGCGTTCTCGCCGAACGAATGCATCTCGCGCGATGCCGCGAGCGCCGAAACGGTCGACGCGATCCCGTAGACGACGAGCGGGAACGCGAGGATGTGAAACGTCAGGCGGACCTGGCGGCGATAGAGCGCCCAAAGAAATGCGATCTCGGTGAGGGCCACGAACGACTCCGAAGAGGCGACCCATCCGGAACAGAGGAGGTGGCAGAGGTAGAAGAAGACGGCGAGCGTGAGGGCGGTGGGGGTGTTTTCAGGAAGGCCGAGGCGCCGGGTGAGCCACACGGGACGGGATCACGCTTCCTCGAAGGCCTCGTCGACGAGCATGACCGGGATGTCGCTCACGATCGGATAGATGCGGTGACATTTCACACACTGCAGTCCCTGCTCGACGACCGGCTCTTCACCGCGGAACTTGTCGCGGAACTTGTCCCGCACCGCGCCGCGGCGCGACTCGGAAAGACTCACCGTCTTCACCTCTTCCTTGCAGAGCGGACAGGCGAGGATCTCGAGCAGCTCGGCATCGATGGCCATCGGCCCGGAGTGTAGCAGAGACGATGGCAATGATGGCGTGGGAGCTTTGGTTGCAAGTTGATCGTAGAAACCGTACAACCGACGCTCACTTCCGAGCGACCGATCATGCGAATTCTTCATCTTGCATCCGGCAATCGCTGGACCGGTGCCGCGGCGCCGGCGTTCGCCGAAGTCGTGGCGCTGCGGCAGGCGGGCGTCGACGCGCACTATGCGTACGTCGGCGGCTACAAGCTGCAGGCGAAGATCGGTCACTACGACTTCACGCACGCCATGATCCCGAAAGCGCAGAACCCGTGGTCGTTCGCCGGCACGGTCCGGGCGATCGATCGCCTGCTCGAGCACCACCGCTTCGACATCATCCACGCGCACCTGACCTACGACCACATGCTGGAGCGCTTCGCGGCGCGCGGCGGCGCTGCAAAGACGGCGCGCACCTTTCATTCGCGGCGCGTCATCCGCTCCGATCCGTTCACCCGTGCGCTCGTGGCCGCGACGGACCTGATCTTCGTGGTGAACGACTCCCTGGCCGACGCACCCGCGATCCGGAAACGCGCGCCGCTGTTCACGCCGCCGCCGCTCGACAGCAACGCGTTCCGTCCGCAAGGCGAGGACATCCGCGAACGCTACGCCATCCCGCGCGACGCGCTGCTGATCGCCGCGATCGGCAAGCTCGCGCCCGGCCGCGGATTCGAACTCGTCCTGCAGACCTTCGCCGAACTGCACAACACGGTCGCAGGCGCGCGGCTGATGATCATCGGACACGGCGAGCATCGGCCGGCGCTCGAGACGCTGGCGGCAGAGCTGGGAATCGCGGCGCAGACCACGTGGGCCGGCTATCATGAGGACGATCTCCCCGAGCACCATCGCGCGGCCGACTTCCTCCTCTTTACTTCCAAGGGATCGGATGAGGGGCACCGCGCGGTGCTCGAGGCCATGGCCTGCGGAACGGTGCCGGTGACGGTGCCGCTCGCCGGGATGTCCGCGCTCCTGGGCTCGCTCGCACCGCGCCTCATGGCAGACGGCGCAGATCCCGCCGCGCTGGCGGCGCGCATCGCGGATTTGCGGCAGGCGAACGATCTGCCGGCCCGCGTCGTCCAACGTGCGATGGAGTTCTCGTACGAACCGGCGGCGCGGCGACTGATCGGCGCCTATTCCGCCATTCTGTAGCCTGCATCACATTGCCTCCTCCGACCTTCGGGGAGACAATCGAAAGGGCACCCCCCGTCCAGATGCCGGAGTTCAACCTCGTCGCCATCATCACCTCCACAGCAGAGACCTTTGTCGCCGTGGTCATGGCGGTGCTGTTGCTGGGCTTCTACCGGCAGTACCACAAGCCATACCTTCGCCACTGGACGCTGAGCTGGGTCGCGCTGGCGCTCTATTTCGTCAGCAGTTCCGTCGGCATCGGGCTGGCTCTCGCGGCGAACATGTCGTCGATCCACCCGGTGCGCCTGTTCACCGCGCTCCTCGCCGGGACGGCGGGCTACGCGACGCTGGCGTGGCTGGTGTTCGGCATTTACGAACTGCTGCGGCGGCGGCCGGTGCGCATTCGCGCGTACTGGTGGACGCTCGCCGGCGTCGCGGCGTTCGGCGCGCTGGCAGCGTTGTTGTTCATCGGCCCCGACGCCGTGTCGAGCACGCGGTACTTTCTCCGGGTCGGCGTCCGGTCGCTGATCGCCAGCGTCACCTACCTCGCGGCGAGCATCGCCTTGTGGCGCGTCCGCCAGCGGCGGAGGGGTGTCGGCTTCACGATGTTTTCGGTGGCCCTGCTGCTCTGGGCGCTGCAGCAGGCGTATCTGGTGGGCACCACGATCGGCTGGCGCTTCATGGCCCAGACCACCGGCACGATCTACCTCGGCTACGTCGGGTTCCTGCTGCAGGCCATCGTGGGGATGTCGATGATCGCCTGCCTGCTGGAGGACGAGCGCGAGGCGTCCGAGCTGGCGACCGTGGAGATGGAGCACCTGGCCTATCACGACGCGCTCACCGGTCTGCCGAACCGGCCACTGTTCATGGACCGGCTGATCATGGCCCTGGCGCAGATGAGCCGGATGAACCAGAAGCTCGCGGTGTTCTTTCTCGATCTCGACCGCTTCAAGGACATCAACGACTCGCTCGGGCACTCGACCGGCGACACGCTGCTGAAGGCGGTCGCCGAGCGCGTCCGCCGCTGCGTCCGAGAAGGCGATACAGTCGCCCGTTTCGGCGGCGACGAGTTCACGCTGCTCATCCCGAACCTCGAGCGGGTCGAAGACGCCGCGAAGATCGCGCAGAAGATCATCGATACGCTGAAGATCCCGTTTACGGTTCAC
>DATFUW010000587.1:0-3290 GCA_035260605.1 Thermoanaerobaculia bacterium
AGAGCGCTCGCCGATGGCGCCACGCGCACCTATCTCTCGGGTGCGACGGCCGAAGACGGCGCGGCGCTGGCGAACTTCGATCACACGCTCGCCGGCGACTGGGCCTTCGATTCGACCTCTGCCATCGCCGTCCTCGACGCGCGCGGAAATCCGGTCGACATGCCGGTCCTGACCTTTGTCCGCGGCGAGGACCTGCGGACGATCCTCGTGCCGCGGGGCGACGCCGATGCGGCATTCATCACGTCGCTGCCCAGCGACCGCTACGAACGGCCGCGCCGGGTCGATGCCGCGGGGGACCGCGACGTGAAGGACGTCGGCACGAAGGGCGGGCACTTCCTCATCGGAGTGCAGCCGGTGAAGCAGCCGTTCCTGCTGACCGTCGACCACACCGAAAAGCCCGAGGTGACGAAGGAAGCGATCAGTGTCGCCACGGCACGCGGCATCAGCGTCGAGGAGATCATCCGCAACCACCAGGCGTACAAGACCTACCAGGAGTCGATCGAGCCGCGCTACATCGCCCGCGACGCAACCAAGCTGCGCTTCACCATTCAGGGGGGCGAGGCGCTGGAAGCGACGATCGCCGGCGACTACTTCTCGCAGCCCGCCCGCGGGGCCGACTGGGTGTGGCAGGACTTCTACATCAACGGCGTGAAGTGGAAGTACGGCCGGATCCCGGAGCTCCCGCTCATCCAGCCGGAGAAAGTCACACAGCTGCCGCTCGACATTCACCTGACGAAGGACTATCGCTATCAGCTCGTCCGGGAGACGGATCTCCGTGGCTATCATTGCTACGAGGTGCGGTTCGAGCCGCCGCCGAACGCTCCGCCTTCGCTGCCGCTCTACCGCGGGACCGTCTGGATCGACAGCCGCACGTGGGCGCGCATCCGCATCTCCATGATCCAGCTCCATCTGACGGGCGAGGTGCTGTCGAACGAGGAGCGGGTCGATTTCCAGCCATTCGCGCGCGAAGGACACCAGCCGCTGAGCGCGGCCGAGGCAGAGGCGCGGAATCCGCGGGAGATCGAATGGCTCCCCCTCCAGGTGTCGGCGCAGCAGGTGATCTCCGCGGCAGGACGGGCCACCGTGATCCTCCGCGAGACGGACTTCACCGATTTCCGCGTTGATCCGACCGACTTCGACACGCGCCATCAGGTGGCCGAAGCGTCGGACGCACGCATCGTCCGCGAGACCGAAAAGGGAATGCGGTACATGGTCAAGAACGGCAGCGGGAAGCGCGTGGTGCAGGAGGGCTTCGACACCTCGCGCACGTTCCTGCTCGGCGGCATCCATCATGATGCCGGCCTGCAGTTCCCCGTCCTGCCGCTGGGCGGCATCGACTATTTCAATTTCAATTACGCCAACCGCGGTATCCAGACCAACGTCTTCTTCGCCGGGGTGATCGTGGCGGCGAATGCCACGAATCCGAACGTCGCCCATACGCGGACGAACCTCGGCGCCGATTTCTTCGGGATCGCGGTGCCGACCACGAATTCGATGTACCGATTCGGCCGGGAACGGAAGTCGGAGGCCGTCAAGGCGCTCCCGACGAGCCTCACGCTGCGCGCAGGACATCCGGTGTTCGGCTTCGGGAAGATCGATTTGTCGCTCGGTCTGCGGCACATCACCTACCAGCGCGACGCCGACACCGCGCCCGGATTCGAGGTGCCCAGCGACACGTTCGAGATCAGTCCGGGGATCGATGCCTCGTACTCGCGCTGGGGCTACACCGTCTCGGGCTACTACGACTGGAACAAACGGACAAACTGGAAGCCATGGGGCATCCTTTCCGAATACGACCCCAACCAGAAGACCTACACCGACCACGGCCTGTCGTTCGCAAAGAGCATCTACCTGCCGAAGTTCCAGCGGATCGGAATCGAGCTCGATGCGATCGGAGGGGAGCATCTCGACCGCTTCTCCGCATACGAGCTCGGCTTCTTCGGATCACAGCGCATCCACGGAGTCCGCTCCGGATCGGTCCGTGCCGAGCGCGCGTTGCTGGGCCACCTTTCCTACGGGTTCGTCGTATCCGACCAGTTCCGGCTCGAGGCTTTCTACGACCATGGCCTCATCGACGATCACCTCGCCGGCTATCATCGCGAACCGTTCCAGGGCGTCGGCATTGCAGGCCAGACGGTGGGACCGTGGGGAACCCTGCTGCGGCTCGACATCGGCAAAACGGTGGGCCGAAACGCGCAGGGGGGATTCGTGGCCGACGTCGTCTTCCTGAAGCTGTTCTGAGAAACGAAAAGGGCCGCCTCGAGGGCGGCCCCTTTCACCTGGAATGCCTTGCGGATCAGGGCACCGCGTTCGGGTTCTGGACGTAGAAGTCGGTCGAACCGATTTCCGTCCGTCCGCCGGAGCTGGTCACGACGCGCACCGTGAGGCGGTGCCGCGCGTTGCTGAGCTGCGTGGTGTCCATGGTGAAGCGCCAGCCGGAATTGAGGCTGTTGAAGAGGAACGGAAAGGCCTGCTGCACGTCGGGCCGCGGGAATCCATACTCCGCCTTGCCGACGAAATTGCCGTCGACGACGATTTCCACCGAGGAGATGCTGTTGCCTTCGTTCGCGGCCCACCCCTGGAAGGTGACGTTGCCTTTGACGAAGTCGAACGGCACCGGAACGTCGATCGCTCCGAACGCCGTCGGAACGCGGTCCTCGGCGCATTCGAAGAACACCGGGATGCCCTGCGGTCCCGGGAGCTCGGTGAAGGTCTGCTG
This sequence comes from Thermoanaerobaculia bacterium, assembly GCA_035260605.1. Lineage (GTDB taxonomy): Bacteria > Acidobacteriota > Thermoanaerobaculia > Gp7-AA8 > Gp7-AA8 > Gp7-AA10. Next base: position 2,720 of record DATFUW010000587.1, read on the forward strand.
TTGATCGCCGACGCGTACCTTCAACACGTGATGCCCCGGCTGGACGCCGAGGGCGAGCAGTGCGCCGACATCGAGGGTGAACATGAAGCCGGACTGCGGTGCATCGGGATAGGTCGGATAGTAGCGTTCCACGTCGAAGCGAGGCAGCCCGTAGCAGTTCGCGTATGCCCCGAAGATCGGGTTGAAAGCGCAATCGTCAGTCGATGCCCAGCGCACGCCGTCGACCATCAGTTCCGCGTAGGAGATGCGCCCGAGATCACTGCGGGCACCGAGGTCCAGCGCCCAGCCGCGGACCGGCGTGATGTGCGACTGCGGATTGGTCGGCGGGGAGATGATCGGGATGACGCCGCACTTCGTCCCGTACAGCACGGCACTCGGCAGCGGCTCGTCCAGATGTCCGAACGGCTGCAGGTTCGCTTCGTTGTTGAAGATCTGGAGCTGCCGCCGGCCGATCAGCTTCGACATGCCGAGCCGGTCCCACGCCACGACCTCGAGCAGGTGGACGCCGTTCTGGATTCTCGTGGTGTCCACGTTCGCGATGAACCCGCTGAAGTTCGCGGAGGGCAGATCC
>DATFUW010000588.1:0-5194 GCA_035260605.1 Thermoanaerobaculia bacterium
GTCGACCGCCGAGGCGCCGGCAATGCCTCAGGCGGCCATCGATACGGGCGCCGTGGACCGGATCTTGCGTCTGGAAGAGATCGCTCCCTTTCTGGTCGAGCGTTGTGTGCCCGGCCCACGATCATGACGACGCCCGGCGACGAATCCGTGAAGGTCCTGCTGGTCGACGATCAGCCGGCCAATCTGATGGCGCTCGAATCGATTCTGGCCGAGGACGGATTGCACATGATCAAGGCCGGGTCGGGGCGCGCTGCGCTGAAGGCACTGCTCGAGCAGGAGTTCGCGGTGGTGCTGCTTGACGTGCAGATGCCCGACCTCGACGGGTTCGAGACCGCGAGCCTCATCCGCGAACGGGACCGCTCGCGCGACACACCGATCATCTTCCTGACCGCGCTGAGCCGGAACGAGACCAGCCTCTTCCGTGGGTACGAGCTCGGCGCCGTCGACTACATCTACAAGCCTTTCCATCCCGACGTGCTGCGGGCCAAGGTCGCCGTGTTCGTCGACCTGTTCCGCAAGCGGGAGGAGTTGAAACGGCAGGCGCACGAGCTGAGGCGTCTGAGCCGGCAGAACGAGCTGATTCTCAACGCCGCGGCCGAAGGGATCTTCGGAGTCGATCCGAACGGGATCTCCACGTTCGTCAACCCCGCCGCAGCACGGATGATCGGACGCGAAGCGGACGACGTCGCCGGCCGAGACATCCACTCGGTGCTGCATCCCGCGGTACCCGGCATCGCCACCTGCGATCCGCGGCATTGCACGCTGTACGCGGCCATGCGCGCGGAGGTGGTGCGCGACGACGTCGAGGCGACGTTCTTTCACGAGAGTGGCACGAGTTTTCCGGTGGAGTTCCGCGTGGCCCCGATGTATGACGAGGAGCAGCGGCGCGTCGGGTCGGTGATCACTTTCCGCGACGTCACCGAGAAACGGGCCGCGGCGCAGGTGGCGGAGAGCGAGCGCCGCTACCGCGAGGCCGAGGCGCAGAATCGCGCCAAGGACAACTTCCTGGCCACGCTCTCGCACGAGCTGCGCACGCCGATGACCTCGATCCTCGGCTGGGTGCAGTTCCTGCGCGGCGGCGACTACGCTCCGGACGAGCTGCAGGATGCGCTACAGATGATCGAGTCGAGCGCCCGCCTGCAGAAGCGGCTCATCGACGACATGCTCGACGTCTCGCGCATCGTCCTCGGCAAGTTTCACGTCGATCTGCGGCCAACGCGCATGGCCGAGGTCGTCGAAGCCGCCGTCACCACCGCCCGCCCCGACGCCGCCGAGCGCGGCGTCAAGCTCACGTACCAGATCGAACCGCTCGAGGAGTTCGTCGAGGCCGATGCCGCGCGCCTGCAGCAGGTGATTGGGAACATCCTGTCGAATGCCATCAAGTTCACGCCGTCCGGCAAGGAGGTCGGCCTGCATCTGAGCCGCGTCGACGGAAAGGTGTGCATTCGCGTCCGCGACGAGGGGCAGGGGATCGACCCCGCGTTTCTGCCGCACGTGTTCGAGCGCCTGCGCCAGGGCGACAGCGATGCCACGCGCAGCGGCCTCGGGCTGGGGCTGGCCATCGCCCGGCACATCGTCGATCTCCACCGCGGCGAGATCCATGCCGCCAGCGAGGGCCTCGGCAAGGGCGCCACGTTCACCGTGACCCTCCCGCTGGCCGAAGCGCGCGTCGACGCAATCGCGTAGGATTGCCGTGGGAATCGCGCCGCCGCGCGGCGCTTTCTCTCACTCGATTGGGGAGTCGCCAAGTGGTAAGGCATCGGTCTTTGGAGCCGACATTCGGTGGTTCGAATCCACCCTCCCCAGCCAGCGGCGACGCGCCGCGGCGTAGGTTGGCCAAGCCCTCCTTCGGGATTTGAGCAGGTGGCTGGATTCGCGCGGTTGCCGGATCGGTTCGAGAGCCGACCATGTGGGCCGCGGGCCTGCCGGAACGGCTCTCCCCTCGCGCAAAGCGTCAGCTCAACGATCCCGACAACGAACTCCTCTTCAGCGCGGCCAGCCTTTGGGAGATCACAATCAGGACGACCCTCGGCCGCGACGACTTCCGCTGGTGAGAGGTGTGATGCCTTCGACGAGCGCCTGCGCCAGCAGCATTCATCGCGTCAGCGTGAGTCCCGCAGAGTCCGGCAGCGACCCTCCTGTCCCGCTCGCTCGAATCGGCAGCGCGGTTGCAATCCGCAAAGGCAAGGGGTTTTCATCCGTGAAAAGAACCGGCGAGCGACAGCCAAAGGCGAGAGCCGGATCAGATCCGCGAGCAGCCGATCGCGAAGTGACACTCGCCGGCCGGACCCGTGACGAGCTGCTCATGCAGGCGCCGGCGATCGTGGCCGTTCTTCGCGGGCCGGAACACGTGTTCGAGCTGGTCAATCCGGCGTGCCAGGCGCTCTTCCGCGGACGGCAGTTGCTCGGGCGGCGGATGCGCGATGCGGTTCCGGAGATCGTTAGTCAGCGATTCCTCGGGATTCTCGACCGCGTCTACCACACGGGCGAGCCGTACACCGCGCGTGAGGCGCGGGTGATGCTCGACCGCCGCGGCGACGGTCTCCTCGACCAAAGCGACTTCAATTGCATCTATCAGCCGATGATTTCGTCCTCGTGCGAGGTCGACGGAATCATCGTCTTTGCATACGAAGTGTTGCCGGAGGTCCAGGCGCGGCAGCAGGGTCAGGAGCAGCTTCGCGACGCCGAAGAGCTGTGCCGGCTGCTGGTCGATTCGGTCGAGGACTACGCGATCTTCATGCTCGATCCCGAAGGGCGGGTGACGACGTGGAACGCAGGGGCGCAGCGGATCAAGGGATACAAATCGCAGGAGATCGTCGGTCATCACTTCTCGATCTTCTATGCCGAGGAGGACGTCAGCGACGGGAAACCGCAGCGGCTGCTCGCGCTGGCGCGCGAACGCGGGCGGGTCAAGGACGAAGGATGGCGGGTGCGAAAGGACGGGACCCGATTCTGGGCCGACGTCACCATCACGGCCGTTCGCGACGCTGCGGGGAACCTGCGTGGATTTGCGAAGGTCACGCGCGATGCCACGGAGCGGAAGCAGAGCGAGGAGGCACAACAGGCGCTCGTCGTGGCGCAGGAGGTCAATCGCGCGAAGGACGAATTTCTGGCCATGGTCTCGCACGAGCTGCGGACGCCGCTGACCGCGATCCTCGGCTGGGCGCGCATGCTGCGGATCGGACGGCTGGACGAAGAGACGACGCAGCAGGCGCTCGAGGCGCTCGAACGCAGCGCGCAGACGCAGGTGCACCTGATCGAAGACCTGCTCGATGAAACCCGCATCGCCTCGGGCAAGTTGCGGCTCAACATGCGGCCGCTCGACATTCGCTCGGTCATCGACGCGGCGCTGGCCGATCTCCTTCCCAGTGCGGAAGTCAGACAGGTGAGCATGGAAACGGAGATGTTGTGCGACGGATGCCCCGTCGTCGGCGACCCGGTCCGCCTGCAACAGATCGTGTCGAACCTCGTGTCGAACGCCATCAAATTCACTCCCGAGAAGGGGAGCGTGCAGGTCCGGCTGTTGCGTGACGGATCCGATGCCGTGATCGAGGTGCGCGACACGGGGCGGGGAATCGCTCCCGATCTGCTTCCGAATCTCTTCCAGCGATTCCGTCAGGGCGACAGCGCGTCGAGCCGCAAAGCCGGCGTGGGGCTGGGGCTGGCGATCAGCAAGTACCTCGTCGAACAGCACGGCGGAACGATTCGCGCGTCGAGCGAAGGTGAAGGGAAGGGAGCGACGTTCACGGTCCGCATCCCGCTGACGGTGGAGCCGGCCTCGAACATCCTGCAGCGAGACCCGAATCGAGCGGGAGCGCTGGCCGATCTCAGCGGCATTCACGTGCTGGTGGTCGAGGACGAGAGTGACAACCGGAAGATCCTCTCCACGGTCATCGAGCGCTGTGGCGCGGAGGTGCGCTGCGCCCGGACCGGCGAGGACGGGCTGGAGATCCTGCAGCAATGGGAACCGGAGGTGATGGTCTGCGACATCATGCTGCCCGGCACGGACGGCTGCGCCTTTCTGCTGGCGGCCCGGGCGCGGACGCAGGCGGCCGCGCTGGCGCTCACGGTCTACGGCTCGTCCGGTGAGGAAGAGCGGGTGCGGTCGTGCGGGTTCGACGCCTTCCGGCAGAAGCCGATCGAGCCGGCCGATCTCGTGCACGAAATCGCGCGGCTCGCTCGCCGTACGGCTCCCGCCGCCTGATCCGCGCCTGCATTTTTCCCGGCAGGGGCCGTGCCGCTCAGGCCTGCATTCGCGAGGTGCTGCTGCAACCGCATCCCATCCGCATCATTGCCATCCTAATCCTGACGCGGCTCATCGACGATCGTCACCGCCGGCCTCGTCTGCGTCCTGCGCAACGAAGTCGAGAGCAGTGAGCAAGGAACGGGCGTTCATCGTTTGAGTTCCCTCCGCGAATTCATTCTCTCCTCCGCCCCCCACGCCCGCTTGTACTCTTCTGCTCCACGAAGAAAATCGAACGCGGTCGCGCCCTCGCGCTCGGCGGCGACGATGGCTTCTTCGATGACCACGTTGCCGGGGCTCAGCTTTTCGAACTCCGGATCGTATCCACTGAGGTAGAAGTACACGGTGCGATGATGGGCGAAACCGTAGAAGACGGCGATGGGGCGTTCGCCGAGACACATGCGGAGCATGCGGAGGGCGCCGGCCTCGAGCATGCGGTGCGCCACGTCGCGGTGAAACTGCTGGATGACGTCGTCGGCCAGCATTCCAGGCATTCCCCGGCGCTGCCAGCGCGCGGCGTGCAGGCGGAACAGCGCATCCAGGAATGCGTCGGCGTTGGTGCTGTTCACTACGTCGAACGTCAGCGGGGCCGATCGGGCCAGAGTTCGCCTGCAGTAGCGCAGCTTCTTCCGGAAGTGGGTCGAGAGGAGATGCTCCAGCTCGTTTCCCGCCGCTTCGATCGACAGAACGAGACACGGATCCTGCGACTCCACATGATCAGACCAGTTTTTCGGCGCCGCCGCGCGCAGCAGCGGCGAATCGGGACGCAACTGCTGCAGGTCCCACACGGCGCAATCGATCTGCGGCAGTGCCTCCATCAGCGCGGACTCCGCGCCGCCGTCGACAGAGAGAATATCGAGGTAATCGCTGATCCCCGTCCCGAGGAACAGGCCGAGCGATTCGTCGTCGTCGCGAAGGACATAGAGCGGTGCGAGCGCCTCGAGGCGGCCG
>DATFUW010000589.1:0-3214 GCA_035260605.1 Thermoanaerobaculia bacterium
GAGGTCGCGCATGTAGAACTGGTGGAAGCCGAGCAGCACGTCGCCAAACAGGACGGTGACGAGCACGACGAGCGAGGCGATGGCGACCAGATCGGCCCGCCGGCTCGCGGCGAAGGGAGATGCTGGGGCCGTGAACGGGGCAGAGTCGATGTCCGGCTGAGTAGAGAGCGCGTCGTTCACGCGCGCGGGATTGTACTCGTGATGTGCAGCACGGGGAATTGTGCGCCGCGGCGCTGTGCTATTCTCGACCGCCTTTCCCTATGTCTCTGCACGAGAAGAAGGTCGTTGCCGTGCTTCCCGCGTACAACGCCGAGCGCACGCTGCAGGCGACCTACGACGACATCCCCAGCGGTTGGGTGGACGAGATCCTCCTGGTGGACGATGCCTCGCGCGACCGCACGGTGGAGCTGGCGCGGCGCCTCCCCATCCGCGTCGTCGTCCACCCACAGAACCGCGGCTACGGAAGAAACCAGAAGACCTGCTACCGGACGGCGATAGACGAGATGGCCGGGGAGATCATGGTCATGGTGCACCCCGATCACCAGTACGATCCGCGCATCATTCCGGAGCTGGTCAAGCCGCTGCTCCGGGAGGACTGCGACGCCGTCTTCGGCTCGCGCATGCTCGGCGGCCGTCCCATCGAAGGAGGCATGCCCAAGTGGAAGTACTTCGCCAATCTCTTCCTGACGATGGTGGAGAACGCGACGTTCTACATCTTCCTCTCCGAGTACCACTCCGGCTTCCGCGCGTATTCGCGGCGCTATCTGCAGGCCGTCAACTTCGAGGCGAACTCCGATGACTTCGTCTTCGACACGGAGATCATCGCCCAGGGGGTTGCGAAGGGGATGCACATTCGTGAGGTGCCGATCAGCACGCGCTACTTCGACGAGGCCTCGCAGATCGGCTTCTGGCGGTCGGTCCGGTACGGTCTGGCCATCCTGAAAACGATGGTGCTCTACAAACTGCACAAGAAGCACATCTGGTCGGCGAAGATCTTCCGCGATCCGCAGCGCGTGACGAGCACGCCGCTGCCCCAGGCGGCTCCTCGTTAGGAGTCTGCGCGGCAGAAGCGGACCTCATCCCGTTCCAAGGTTTCAGCGATTCCCAGCCCACTCGTTACAATCCCTCCGTGACACCGAGGAGACGGAACGCCCTCGCCACGGCTCTCCTCGTCACGCTCGTCCTCGCGCTTTTCGGCGACGTGGTCTTCTTCGGACGGGCCCTTTACTTCCGCGACATCACCCGCTTCTACGAACCGGCGCGGCGCGTGCTGGCGGAGATCGTTCGGGCCGGTGAGTTTCCGTTCTGGAATCCGTACTGGGGATCGGGCCAGCCGCTGGCCGCCAATCCCGACTACGGGACGTTCTATCTCCCGCAGTGGCTCATCGTCCTCCCGCCCTTCGAGTTCTGGTTCCGGGTGCACTTCGTTCTGCATCTCTGCGTCGCCGCGGCCGGGGCGTTCTGGCTTCTGCGGCGCTGGACCTCGCGGATCGAGAGCGCGTTCTTCGGGGCGATCGTCTACTCCCTCGGCGGACTCACGGTCTCGCTGACCTCGCTCCTTCCGTACCTCTACTGCATCGCCTGGCTTCCATGGATCCTGTGGGCCGTCGACCGCATGATCGAGCGGCTCTCGATGCGGCGGTTCGCCGCCGCGGCGCTCTTCATCGCGTTGCCGATGCTGGGCGGAGAACCGGTGACCATCGCCCAAATCTGCCTCATCGTCCTCGCGGCTGCCGCGGTGCGGCGGCGCTCGCCGCGAGCCGTACTCGCGGCGGCCGCCGCGGAGCTGACGGGCGCGCTGGTCGCCGTCGTGCAAATCGTCCCCGCGGCCGATCTGCTGCGCGACACGGCGCGCGCGTCCGGCTTCTCATTCGATGTCGTGTCGCGGTGGAGCACGCCGCCGCTGCGTCTCCTCGATCTGCTGATTCCGCAGTTCACCGGCCCGGGCGCCGAGCACTTCCGCATGTACTGGGCGACGGCGAAATACGGATGGCTCGACCCGTTCTATCCGGCGATCTACTTCGGGGTGATTCCTGTGGCACTGGCCATTGCCGGGCTGACCATCCGTCTGCCGGGACGGACGACGGTTGCCGGAATGCTCGGGGCCTCGATCGTCCTGGCCCTCGGCGCGCACACACCGCTGCTGCGACTCCTGTACGACGCGCATCTGTTCCGCAGCTTTCGCTACCCCGAGAAATTTCTGATTCTCGGCCTGGTCCCGCTGATGCTCTTCTCGGCGATCGCCTTCGACCACGCGCTGCGCGGCGATCGCCGGATTCTCGTGCGTGCGGCCGTGGTCGCGGGGGCGATCGCCGCGCTTTCCGCCGTGCTGTTCGTCGTTTCGCTGCAGGCCTCGTACGTTCCGCGGTTCGTGGCCTTCTGGGACGTGGCCATCGATCCCTTCGCCGCCCGGATGGCCGCCCTGTCGCGCGGCGTCTGGTTCCGCGCGGCGATCGGCGCGTCGGCCGCGGCGGGCGTTCTGTTCTACGGCTCGAACGGCCGGCGGAAAACGTTTGCCCGGCTGGCGATTGCCCTGACCCTGCTCGATCTCGCTTCCCAGCGTTTCTCGGCCGCGGAGTCGATCGACGGCTCCTTCTTCCGCGTTCCTCCGCAGGCCGCGCGGACGCTCGATCGCAGCACGCGCCTGTTCCACCAGGCCGACTGGTACGGAGGGGCCATCGTGGCGCGCCGCTATCTCGATCTGCCGCAGATGTACTGGGTGCTGCGCAACGGGCTGTATCCGATGATCGGCGCGGCCTGGGGCGTGGCCACGGCGATGAACGCCGACATCGATCGGACGTTTCTCGCTCCGGCCACCGATTTCAACGAGGCGATGAACGAGCTTCGTGCCAGGCGCGTGCCGCAGTGGTTTCAGCCGCTGATGGCCATGTCGGCAGCCGGCACGCGAGCCCTCTATCTGCCGTTCGACCAGCAGGTCCGCGCCTCCGCAGGCGATCCGCATTCCATTCAGCCGATCATCTTTCTTCCGGTCCCGACGAACCCGATCTTCTATTTCGCCGACACCATCGTTCTCTGCCGGACGCGCCGCGAGTTCGTCGACGCCGTGGCGCGCGCACCGTCGCGCCTCCGCGCGGCTTACACCGACCTCCCGCCCTTCGTGCCGGCGAACGGCCGTGTGATCGGATCGCGGCTGCAATTCGACCGCGCCGAGATCGACGTCGACGCCGCCGGCAGGGCGCTCCTCGTGTGCAGC
>DATFUW010000590.1:0-2786 GCA_035260605.1 Thermoanaerobaculia bacterium
AGATGCGCTGGGCCATCATCGTCTCGCCGTATTCGTCGAGCTCGTACAGCGGCATCGTGTCGGAGGTCAGCGCCAGGAAGAAGACCGGCGAGTCGGCGGGGTTCACCTTGCGATACGACGGAGGCGACGGCATGTCGGGCGGGAGCTGGTGCTGCGCCGCGGCGATGGCCGAGGCGACGTCCTGCGCCGCGGCGTCAATGTTGCGGTTCAGCGTGAACTGCAGCGTGACCGACGTCGAGCCGAGATAGCTCGCCGACGTCATCGAGTCGAGGCCGGCAATCGTGGCGAACTGCCGCTCGAGCGGCGTGGCCACCGCGGCTGCCATCGTCTCCGGGCTGGCGCCGGGAAGCGACGCCGAGACCTGAATCGTCGGGAAGTCGACGTTCGGCAGATCGCTGACCGGCAACTGCCGGTAGGCCATCGCTCCGAACAGCACGATGGCCAGCATGACCAGCGTGGTCATGACCGGGCGGCGGATGAAGATGGAAGCGATGCTCATCGTGTTCTCCGCGGCTGCGCGCCGCGTTTACAGCGCACTCTTGACCTCGACGCGGCTCTTCGGCGTCAGCCGGATCTGGCCGTCGGTCACCACGGTCTCGCCGGCGGCAACACCACGGGCGATGATGCTCTCCTGGTCGACCGAATCCGCCACCTGCACCGTGCGCATCTCGACCGACCGGTCCTGCCTGACTACGTACACGTATTGTCCCCTCTGCCCATTCTGGACGGCCTGGGACGGAACGACAACGGAGTCGGGACGGTCCTGCAGGGTTAGGGCGACGGAGACGTACTCGCCGGGCCAGAGCGCGCGGTCGCCGTTGTCGAATCGCGCCTTGAGCGTGATCGTTCCGGTCGTCGTATCGACGGCATTATCGATGAAGGCCAGACTGCCGCTGGCGATCGTCGCTCCCCCGCCCTGTGGCGAGACGCTCACCGGAAGGCCGTTGCGGTCGCGCTCCCGCACCTGCGCGAGCTGCGACTCCGGAACAGCGAACTGGACGTAGACCGGCGTGACCTGATTGATGACCACCAGCGGAGTGGTGTCCGTCGGATGGACGATGTTGCCGGCGTGCACCATCAGGCCTCCGGTGCGGCCGTCGATCGGCGAGCGAATGTCGCAGTACGACACCGACAGGCGCGCGGTGTCGATCGCCGCCCGGTCGGCGGCCACCACCGCCTTGGCCGCCTCGGCCGCGGCCATGCGGCTGTCGTAGTCTTCCTTCGTCACGAAGTCCTTCTTCACCAGCTCGGCGTAGCGCGCCGCCTCCGACTGCGCATTCCGCAGTTGTGCTTCGTCGCGGGCCAGGTTCGCCTCCGCCTGCGACAGCGCCGCCTGATACGGGCGCGGATCGATCGTGAAGAGCTCGTCGCCTTTGCGCACGTCCTGTCCCTCGCGGAACCCGACGCGCGTGAGCTCGCCCGACACCAGGGGCCGGACGGAAACGGTCGAGATCGGCTGCACGTTGCCGATCGTCAGGATCTGCTTCGGAATGTCCTTCCGCTGCGCCACGGCCACGCTGACCGGGACGTTCTCGTCGGCCGGCTTCTCATGCCCGCCGGCGCACGCGGCCGCGAGCAACGCCGCGGCCGGAATGCACATCCATCGTTTGATCACTTCGCCATCTCCAGGCTCCCCGTGTCGTGCGCCAGTTGCGCGACCGCCAGAAACCAGTCCGCCCTGGCCTGCACTTCCTCCGCGCGCGCATTTTCCAGCGCCGCTTCGGCCGTCAGTACGTCGAGGATGCTTCCCACTCCGCTTCGATACCGATTCGTGGCCACGTCCGCCGCCTGCTGCGCGCTGGAAAGGAGGTCACGACTGGTACGAACCCGTTGTGATGCCGTTGAAAGACCGTAGTAACTATTCCAGACCTGCAGGTCGATCTGCTGCTGGAAGCCGCGGGCGTTCTCACGGGCCAGATCGGCCTCGATCTTCGCCTGCTTCAGATCGTATTGGGTCCGCCATCCTGTAAAGAGCGGAAAGGTCATGTTGATTCCAACCGAGTAGGGCGTGGCGGTCCCGTTTGCCGCGCCTTTGAATGTCGTGCGGCTGCCGTTCCCAGACAGACCGAAACTCGGGAGACCTTCGGCCCGAACCTGGCGGACGCGGGCCTCCGCCTGCCGGATCTGCGCCCGCGCCGCGGCGAAGTCCGGCCGCTGCGCTTCGGCCTCGGCGATCAGCGCGTCGACGGCCGAACTCACTTCCTGCGCCGGCACCTCGGAGGGCAGCTTGCCGAGATCGAACTTCGTGGTCACAGGCAGCCCCATGACCGTGGTCAGTGCGCCGGCGAAGATCCGCAGGTTCTGCTCGATCGTCTCGTTCGTGAGCTGCGCCTGCGACAGCGCCGTGCGCGCTTCGAGCACGTCGGCAATCGTGGCCACGCCGGCGCGATGCCGCTCCTCGGCGGCATCGAGGTTCGTCTGCCGCTCCTTCAGCGTCGCCTGCTGCGCGTCGAGCAGCGCCTGCGCGTTCAGATCGCCGTAGTAGGCCTGCTCGGTCTGCAGCACGACGTTCTGGATCTCCTGGTTGTGCGTGAAGTCGGCGACGATCAGCGCCTGCCGCGCCTGCTCGATCTGCGCCTCGCGCCCGCCGAAATCGAAGAGCAGCCACGTCAGCGCGAGCGACGGTCCGTAGGTCGTGCTGTTGAAGATCACCCTCCCGCCCTGCGCCGTCTGGTGCGACCGGGTGATCGATGCGTCGAGATTGATTTGTGGATACCACGTCGACTGCGCGCTCCCGACCGCCGCCTGCGCCGCACGCGCCTGCAGCCATGCCGCGCGGGTCGCCG
>DATFUW010000591.1:0-3816 GCA_035260605.1 Thermoanaerobaculia bacterium
CGGAAGAGCGCGGTCTCTACCGGCAGATGAAGATCGTCGAGTTGCTCCTCTTCCTCGCCGAGATCAAGGGCCGCCGTGGCCCCACCGTCGCCAAGGCGGTCGACCGCTGGCTCGAGCGTTTCGAGCTGACCGACAAGCGCAACGCCAAGGTCGAGGAGCTGTCGAAGGGAAACCAGCAGAAGATCCAGCTCATCGGGACCCTGCTGCACGATCCCGACCTGATCGTCCTCGACGAGCCGCAGTCGGGACTCGATCCGGTGAACATGGTCCTGGTCCGCGAGCTCCTCCGGGACCTCAGGGATGAAGGGAGGACGATTCTCCTTTCGACGCACATGATGGGCGAGGCCGAGCGGATGGCCGACGACATCGTCCTGATTCATCAGGGGAAAGTCGTGCTCTCCGGATCGCTCGACCAGGTCCGCGGCTCGTTCGGCAGGAACACGCTGTACGTCGACTACGAGGGAGACGGCGAGTTTCTGGCGCACGTCCCGGGCGTGCGGCGGGCCACGATCGTCAACAACGCCGCGGAGATCAGTCTCGCGGACGACGCCGATCCCCAGAAAATCCTCGAGGCGTCGATCGGAAGGCTGCGGATCCGGAGGTTCGAGCTCGCGGCCCCCTCGCTCGAGGAGATCTTCATCGAAAAGGTGGGAGCGGAGACGCTCGAGGCGGTGCACTGATGCGAAAACTGTTCGCCGTCCTCAAACGCGAATACCTCTCCGCCGTACGGAAGAAGATGTTCATCTTCATGACGCTCTTCTTTCCGGTGCTCATGACGGGAGTGATGCTGGTCCCCACGCTGCTGATCAGCCATGGGCTCGGCGAGAAGAATGTGGCCGTGATCGATGGCACCGGCCAGCTCCACGACGCGTTCGCGAACACAGCGAGTGCGGTCCCGAAGAAGGCGGGGCGCCGCGAGTTGCCGTCGAATCTTCGGGTCCGCTGGATCGATGCTTCCGGCGACGACGTCTCGCAGGCCGCCAAGCCGTACCTCGGACGGCTGCGGAGCGAGAACGCCGACAAGCTCGATTCCGTGCTGGTGATCCCTGCCGACGTCTTCAACGGCGAAACGGCGAAGATGACGTTCTACAGCCGCGCGGCCACCGACCTCATCACCCAGCAGGAGCTGGCCTCGGTCGCCAACCGGGCCATCTACCGCCGCCGTCTGGTCGAACATGGGATCGACCCGAGCGCGCTCGACCCCCTGACGCGCACAGTCCCGGTGGACGCTGTCCAGCTCTCGCGCAGCGGCGAGGAGAAGAAGGGCGGCGAGATGAACTTTCTCCTCGGATTCATCTTCGCTGCGCTGCTGATCATCCCTTCGCTGGTGTACGGCCTGGAGATCATGCGCGGCATCATTCAGGAGAAGAGCGATCGCGTTGTCGAGATCCTCATCTCCTCGATGTCGCCGCGCGAGCTTCTGACGGGAAAGATCACCGGGATCGCGCTGGTCGGACTGACGCAGGTCTCGGTCTGGATCATCGTCGGGCTGGGGATGGCGACCTTCTTCGGCGCGTCCGCGCAGATGGCAGGTTTCAATCTGATGCAGTTCCTGCGCCCCATGGTCTTCGTCTACTTCGCCGTCTTCTTCCTGCTGGCGTACTTCACCTTCGTGTGCATCTATGCCATCGGCGGCTCCGTCTGCAACTCGGAGAAAGAGGCGCAGCAGCTCATCGCGCCGATCTCCATGTTCATGATGGTGCCGTGGTTTCTGATGTTCGCCATCATCACCAATCCCGATTCGGCGCTCTCGGTCGGCTTCTCGCTCGCGCCGATTTTCGGGCCGATCACCATGTTCGTGCGCACGCTCGTTTCCGAGCCCCCGGTCTGGCACATCGTCGTTTCGATCGCTGTCTCCATCGCCACGATCCTGGTCTTCTTCTGGGTGACGGCGAAGATCTTCCGCACGGGAATCCTCTCGTACGGCAAGCGGCCGACGATTCCCGAACTGTGGCGCTGGCTGAAGGTGGCCTGAACCGCGCACGGAAGCACCGCGGAAGATCGCTGCAAGCCCCTGCCTGGGGATAGACTTGCAAGCGCGGAGGGTGCCGGATGGAGATCAGGACTCTCAACGATATCTACGCCGTCACGTGCACGCTCGAGCGTCCGGCGGCGCTCAAATCCAAACGCGATGGACGCTGGGTCGAACTCAGCGTCGTCCAGTTCCGCGACGCGGTCCGCCACTTCTCGACCGGCCTGCGCCTCCTGGGGATCAAGCCCGGCGATCGGGTGGCCATCCTCTCGGAGAACCGCCCGGAATGGGCCATCGGCGATTTCGCCATCCTCTGCAACGCATCGGTCAACGTGCCGATCTACCCCACGCTGCTCGGATGGCAGATCGAATACATCCTCAACGATGCCGGCGCCGTGGCCGTGATCTGCTCGACCGAGGAGCAGTTGCAGAAGATCAGCGAGATCCGGGCGCACTGCCCGCACCTGCATCACGTGATCGTCTGCGAGCCGCCGCCCTCGCTTCCGCAGGGAACGCTGACCTTCCAGGAGCTGGCGGAGAGCGGCCGTGAGTACGAGGAGACGAACGGGCGTGGGCGCTTCGACGAACTCCGCTCCCAGCCGCAGCCGGACGATCTGGCGACGCTGGTCTACACCTCCGGGACCACCGGGAATCCGAAAGGAGCGATGCTGACGCACGGCAACATCACCAGCAACGTGGTGGCATCGATCGGCGCGTTGCCCATCGAACACGGCCTGGTCTGCATCTCCATCCTCCCGCTGTCGCACATCTTCGAGCGGATGGCGGATTACTGCTACTTCTACAAGGGCTGCACGATCGCGTACGCGGAGAACGTCACGAAAGTCGCGGAGAACCTCCAGGAGATCCATCCCGATATCTTCGCCGCGGTGCCGCGGCTCTTCGAGAAGATGCGCGAGCGGATCATGAACGTGGTCGGCGCGCAGCCCGCTCTGCGGCAGAAGATCTTCCGCTGGGCCTTGCGGGTGGCGGAGGAGCGCCTCCCGTATCGAGTGAAGGAGAAGCCGATGCCGCTGGGGCTGAAGATGCGCTCGGCCGTGGCGGACAAGCTGGTGCTGCACAAGATCCTCGAGCGGCTCGGGGGGCGGGTGAAGTTCGTCCTGTCGGGCGGCGCTCCGCTCTCGGCGGAGCTGGCCGCTTTCTTCATCGGTGCCGGCCTGGAGATCTACGAGGGATACGGGCTGACCGAGACTTCGCCGGTGATCGCCGTCAACACGCCGACGGCGCGCAAGATCGGGACGGTGGGGCGCATCATCCCCGGCGTGCAGGTGAAGATCGAACACGACGGCGAGATCGCGGTCCGCGGCCCGAACATCATGAAAGGCTATTGGAACAATCCGGAAGCCACGGCACAGGCCATCGACTCCGATGGATGGTTCCACACGGGGGACATCGGGGAGATCGACTCCGACGGCTACCTGCGGATCACCGACCGCAAGAAGGACATCATCATCAACGCCTACGGCAAGAACATCGCGCCGCAGCCGCTCGAGGGACTGCTGAAGAGTTCCCCGTACGTCGGCACACCGGTGCTGATCGGCGACCGTCGGAAGTACCTCGCGGCGCTGATCGTTCCGAATTTCGAGAAGCTCGAGCGCGACGCGGCGGCGATGGGCATCCGTTTCGAATCGCGCGAACAGCTCGTGAAGAACGAGCGCGTGCGGGAGATCTTCCAGAGGGAGATCGACCGCTTCAATCGCAACCTCGACCGGCAGGAGAAGGTCCGGCGGTTCGCGCTGCTGCCTCGCGATTTCATGATCGAGGCGGACGAGATCACGCCGTCGCTGAAGGTGAAGCGGCGCGTGATCGACCGGAAGTACAAGGAC
>DATFUW010000592.1:0-5653 GCA_035260605.1 Thermoanaerobaculia bacterium
ACTGGCGGCCGGCGGCAACCTCGACCTGCTGGCCAAGCAGATCGCGCAGTACCGGCCGGAACTGGTATCGGTGCGCGAGGAGCGCGACGTGGCGCGGCTTCGTGCCATTCTGCGCGAGCCGGTGGAGATCGTGCACGGCGCCGACGGCGCGTGCGCGGTGGCCTCGATGGCCAATGCCGACGCGGTGATCGCCGGGATCGTCGGCGCGGCCGGGATCCCGCCGGTGCACGCCGCACTGAAGGCCGGAAAGCGCGTCGGCTTCGCGAACAAGGAGGTCCTCGTCGCGGCGGGCGACGTGATCACCCGCACGGCGCGCGAGCATGGCGGCGAGATCCTCCCGGTCGACTCGGAACACTGCGCGGTGCATCAGGCCCTGCGCTGCGGCGGCGATCCCGAGGTCCAGCGGATCATCCTCACCGCCTCGGGCGGCCCGTTCCTGAAGCGCGACCTGAAGACGTTCGACGGCATCACCGTCGAGGCGGCGCTGGCCCACCCGACATGGAAGATGGGAAACAAGATCTCCATCGACTCGGCGACGATGATGAACAAGGGTCTCGAGGTCATCGAGGCTCACCATCTCTTCGGGAAGCCGTGCGAGCAGATCGATATCCTCATCCATCCGCAATCGATCGTCCACTCCATGGTGGAGTACGTCGACGGATCGATCATGGCCCAGCTTTCGACGACCGACATGAAATTCCCGATCCAGTACGCGCTGCTCTATCCGGAGCGGGTCGCCGCGCCATTCTCGCGGCTCGACCTGACGCGCATCCGCAGCCTGGAGTTTCTCCCCATCGACACGGAACGCTTCCCCGCCGTGGAACTGGCCTACGCCGCCTGCCGGGCGGGCGGATCGATGCCCGCGGTGCTCAACGCCGCGAACGAGATCGCGGTGGGCCGTTTCCTGGCGGGCGAACTTTCTTTCGTCTCGATCGTAGAGATCGTCAGCCGGGTGCTCGAAAAACACGCGGGGCACGCCCGTCCCATCGGCTCGATCGAGGACGCTTTGGAGTGGGACCGATGGGCCAGGAACGAAGCGCGCGGAATTGATGTTGCACTCCTGCGCTGACAACCGACTACCTCAGACAACGCGCGTACGGCACACAACTCCATGATCGCAACCAACATCCTCACGAACCTCGTCGCCTTCGTCCTGGTCCTGGGCTTCCTGATCTTCGCCCACGAAGCGGGACACTTCTTCGCGGCCAAGTCTTTCGGCGTCCGCGTGCTCGTCTTCTCGTTCGGCTTCGGCAAGCGGCTCTTCGGCTTCCGCAGGGGAGACACCGACTACCGCGTCTCGCTGGTCCCGCTCGGCGGATATGTGCGGATGGCGGGAGATACACCCGAGGACAACACGCCGGGAGATCCGGACGAGTTTCTGTCGCGGCCGAAATGGCAGCGCTTCCTCATCCTCCTCGCCGGACCGTTCATGAATTTGGTGATCGCCATCGTCTTCATCGCGGCCATCAATATGATCGGGACGGAGGTGTTCGTCACGCCGCCGGTCGTCGGCGAGGTGGTCGCCGGGACCCCGGCGGAACGATCCGGCCTTCAGTCCGGCGACCGCATCGTCTCCGTCGATGGCGACGCGGTGAAGGACTTCGACGATTTCAAGATGGCCATCATCACCCACGCCGGAACGCCGATCCGCGTCGAGTACCTGCGCAAGGGCGTCCGCAACGTCACCACGCTCACCCCCAAGACCGAGAACAGCGAATACGGTCCCGTCGGGAAGGCCGGGCTCTATCCGTGGATCGAGCCGGTGGTCGGCCGCGTGCAGTCCGGCTCACCGGCCGCGCGAGCCGGGCTCCAGCCCGGCGACCGCATCACCTGGACCAACGGAACGGTGATCACCGACCTGACGCAGCTCGATTCGATCTTCGATGGCGCCAAGGGGCAGCCGATCCGGATGGATGTGCTCCGCGACGAGAAGACGCTGCAACTCACCATCCCGCCGGAGAAGACGGGACAGCCGCTCGCCTATCGGGGATTCATTCCTCCGACGCAGCTCCACAAGCTCCCGCTCGGGCCGGCGTTCCAGGAGAGTTTCGCCGAGAACTGGAAGTTCCTGCGGTTCACGGCGATCACGCTCAACCGTCTGGTGCGCGGCGAGGGAAGCGTACGCGAGTTCAGCGGTCCGATCTCCATCGCCCGCATCTCCGGCGAGATGCTCCGCTCCGGATGGGTGGCCATCGTCGGGTTCATGGCGGTGATCTCCCTGCAGCTGGGCATCATGAATCTGCTCCCGATCCCCATTCTCGACGGCGGACACATCGCCATCCTGCTGGTGGAAGCAGCCGCGCGGCGCGACCTGTCGATCCGCGCCAAGGAGCGAATCATGCAGCTCGGCTTCGCCGTGCTGGCTGCCTTGATGATCGTCGTGCTGTACAACGACGTCATCACGAACGTCCTGCTGATGAGGAAAGGCTGACCCGCTCCTTTTCCTTCAGGATCTTCATCACCTCGCGGCGCATGGCGTGGTGGTCCATCTTCAGATCGGAGTAGAAAGCCCCGTCGATCTTCCGGTCATGGAACGGCGAGCGGGCCAGCCAGCTCCAGACGTCGGGCATGCGGCCGTCGATTGCCCGTTCCTGAAGCGCACGATGGATCGTCGTCCAGGACGACGTTCGTGCGCCTCTTTCGCACAGCTCATGAGTCTTGTGTGGTTCCGTCGAGCATGAACACCCTGAGCAGATCGAGGGCCGCCTGAGTGGCGAACCACTTGAACATCGGCCGGGTCATCGGCCAGAAGAGCTTCCGGTGTTCGGCGCGCAGCACGTCCGCCACGGCGATGTGCACGGCCCGACCGGCTTGGCCTCCGTCCCCCCGCCCGGGCCGGCGATTCCGGTGATGCCGACCCCGTACGTGGTGCCGAACCGCCGCCGCGCGCCCCTGGCCAGCTCGATGGCCACCGGTTCGGAGACCTCGCCGTGCTGCTGGATCAGCGCCGGGTCGACCCCGGCGAGAAACATCTTGGCCTCTGCCGTGTAGCAGACCGCTCCTCCCATGAAGTAGCCCGAGCTTCCCGCCACGTCGGTGATGCGCGACGACAGCAGCCCGCCGGTGCACGACTCCGCGGTGGCCACGGTCTCGTTCCGTTCCGTGAGCATGCGTCCGATGACCGCTTCCATGACGTCGCCATCGAACCCGAAGATTTTCCGGCCGAAGATGGCCCGCAACTCCTGCTCGCGCGCGGCGATCGCCGCCTTCGCCTCGGCCTCGCCGCCGTCGGCCTGGAGGTGGATCTCGATCTGCGCGCCGCTGGCGAGGATGGTCAGCGGCTCGTGGTCGTGCGCTTCGTAGTACGGCTTCAGCTTCTCCTCGACGCCCGACTCCGTCAGCCCGGCGACCTTCAGCACGCGACGGTACCGCGAACGTCCGGTGCGTTTCGATTGCAGCCATGGCACGAAGTACGTCTCCAGCATCCACTCCAGTTCGTGCGGCACTCCGGGGAAGACCCAGACGTCTTTCCCGTCGATCTGCAGGTGAAATCCCGGTGCGGTGCCGCGTTCGTTGCGGAGCGTCGTCTGAGCGCGAAAGACGTTCGCCTGCCGTTTGTTGACTTCGGGCATCTTCCAGCCACGTGCCGCGAATCGCGCCTCGATCCGGTCGATGATCGACCGGTCGACTTCCATCTGCAGTCCGAAGGCCTTCGCCAGCGCATCGCGCGTCAGATCGTCCTCGGTCGGACCGAGGCCTCCGCTGGTGACGAGGATGTCGGAGCGATCGATGGCGAACCGGATCTCGGCCACGAGATCATCGAGCCGGTCGCCGGTGACGCTCTTGCGCACCAGGCCGATGCCGAAGTCCTCGAGCGCCGCGGTGATCTTCAGCGAGTTCGTGTCGACGCGGGCGGTTCCGAGCATTTCGGAGCCGACGGCGATGATGGAGGCGGTTGCAGGTTGGTCTGGCACGCACGGAAGCCTATCCAGCAATGCGGCGAGGCTGCAACACGAGATCGGCCGTGTGTGGGGCCGCCGAACCGGCGGCCCCACACGAAAACACGTTACGGCAGCGCCGCGTGTGCCGCGCAGGAATCGATGGCCCCCTTCTGGGCTCCGGTGAGTTTCCCATCCCTCATCAGTCCAGCCGTCAGCGCGCTGATTGCGCTCACGAAGTCTCCGTGGTTCCTGGCCGCGGCGGCAAGGAGCGGGACCAGGTCCATGATCCGCGCCCCGTCAGCGCGGACTGCATTCGGCGCGCCGGAATCGCAGCCGGCAACCACCACGGTGGCGCTCATGTTGGAATGCGGGAAGGCATCCACGCCATCGGGCACGCCGTCGTTGTCGTCGTCCGGATCGCAGGCATCGCCGATGTGATCCCCGTCGTAGTCCGCCTGATCGGGATTGAAGACGGTCGGGCAGTTATCGACGCTGTCCTCGACGAGGTCCACGTCGGCGTCCGGATACCAGCCTACGTCGCGCATCTGGGCCAGCGTCAGATCGTGCGGCGGCACGAGATCATGCGTGAGATCGGTGTTGATGTTCGGTTCCATCAGCAGGTTCCGGAGGGCGCTGATGTCGAAGTGCGATGTCGAGGAACCGGCAATGGAAGGACTGGGGGCGTACAACATCACATGGCCGGCGCTGTCGGCTCCCTGGATGATGGAGAGGTTGGCGCCCAGCACACCGTGAACCGTCCCCGATCCCAGGGCGCTCTTGATCCGGTTCCCGGCATCGAGCGTGATGCGCACCGCGGGGATGGTAATCGTCGGATCGGATCCGCCCAGTCCCGCAGGCGGAGAGCCGGCGACATTGTCGGCGATGACCACCGCGGCCGCCCCGGCAACCTGCGCGTTCTTCACCTTCACCGCGAAGCCGCAGGTGCCGCGGTCGATGAGGGCGATCTTTCCGCTGATCGCCGCGGAATTCGTCACTGTCGAGCAACCGTCCGTTGTGCTCGGACCGGCTCCGTCTGCGGCGTCCGTAGCCACCACGATGTCGGCATCCACCCCGCTTCCGGTCAACGGCGCACCGAAGGCCGCGGTCCCCACCTTGTAAGTTCCGGCGGCCGAGGGGGGAGTATCCACCACGAGGCTCGGAAGGCCGGGCAGCAGGACCGAGGGCCGGCCGGCGTCGACGTTCGGGCCGATCCAGACGACGTTGCCGTCGCGCACCGTCGAGGCGGCGCGCTGTACGGCAGTCATCTGATTCCAGAACATATTCGTGCTGTCGTCGAAGATGTGCCGTTCGAACATGTCCGGCCGGCCCGCGAGCTCACTCCCGTTCGTTCGCCCCACGAACGTCTGGAATCCGAGGCCGTGGCCGAACTCGTGCAGCAGCACGGTGACCAGATCGATCAGGTTCGATGGAGCACTGGCGTCCAGGCCGAGATACCAGCCGCTTCCCGTGAGGCAGCCGGCATTCCCGAGGCTGGAATTGAAGTTCGCGCTGATGTTGGCCGTTCCCGGCGACAGATCAAACCCCGCGAGCTTGTTCGCCAAGGCCACGTGGTACCAGGTAGCGGTCACGGACGCATTGGGAAAATCGGAGAAGACCTGCGTCGCGCCGGCAGAGCCGAGTACGGCACTGGTCGCGGTGCAGGTCAGGGGCACGAACTGCGCGTTGATCTTGATTTCCACGCCGCTGTCGAGCGCGGCTCCCCAGAGTGAAGCAGCGTACTGGAACGCGATCAGGCGCTGCTGTCCGATCGT
>DATFUW010000593.1:0-3883 GCA_035260605.1 Thermoanaerobaculia bacterium
TCGGGCAACCTCTACTACGTCGTCTCGGGCGAGCTGGCGAGTCTCGTCTTCGCCGTACCGATGCTGGTGGCGATCGCGCTCTACATCCGCAACCGCGGCTTCGTTCCCGACGGCGATCTGTCGAACGAGACGATTCCCATGGTCCCCCCGCCCCCCCGTGCGGCTCGCGTGGTGGAGCCGGTCACCTATCCTCCCCCGGCGACGATGGCGCGTCCACGGATGGCGTGGAGCGTCGCGGTCATCGCGGTGGCCTGCGCGCTAGCCGCCGTTCGTCCGGCATCGCCGGATGACGCGATCGACTACCGGACCGGCCCCGAGGCCGCGAAGGCGATCGCCGTGCCGTTCGCTGCCGGCCAGCGGACCGCGGTCATCCCGAACAACGGGTTCCGCTCCTGGGACCGCGAGTCGGATCGCGAGGAAGGAGGCGCGCCGGGAGCTTTCGACAGCGTGGCCGCCGATTACCTCTTCCATCACGGCCTCGATGTTCCGGCGATCGTGCGCGTCATGAAGACACGCGTGCAGGCCGCGACCTGGATCGTGCGCAGCTTCACACCGATGCAGAAGCGAGAGACGTTCACGGAGATCGATCCGAGGACGGCGCGCGTGATCGGCTATCACGAACTCGAAGCGCAGGACAAACCGGGGCCGCGGCTGGAACGTGCGGCCGCGCTGGCCGTCGCCGAAGCGGGATTCGCGCGCTTCGGCGCCGATCTCAGCGAGTTCGACCTCCAGGAAGCACTCGCATTTCAGCAGCCGAACCGCCGCGACTGGCTGTTCCACTTTCAGGAGCGGCAGCCGATCGCCAGCGGTGCGTTCCGCAGGATCGACGTGCGCGTGCAGGGCGACGTGCTGACCCAGTTCACGACGACCATCAAGATCCCGGACGAGGCCTACCGCGAGGCGGGAACGCAGACGCTGCTGAACGTCATCCTGCTGCTGCTGCGGATCGCCGGCGCCCTGACCCTCTTGAGCCTGATGATCGCCGGGTTCGTGATGGCATCGCGTCGCGGGCACTTCCCGTGGCGGCGGCCCCTGGCGATCACCGCCGTCCTGGCGATCTTCCCCGTAGCCGGCGCCGTTCTGCGGTGGCCCGAGGCGCTGTTCGCTTACAGCACGTCGATCCGCTGGGACACCTTCATGACCGGTCAGATCGTCGGACTGGTGCGGACGACCGGACTGCAGATCGGACTGCTTTTTCTGGCGCTCGCCGGAATCGAGGCCGCCTATCCGCACGCTTTCGACTGGGTGCGGCGCGAGGGGCGGGCGCGCTTCGGCCGGTCTGCGCTGCTTGCCGCGCTCGCGGCACTGGCGATCGCCCTGATCCAGCGCATCGCGCTGCAGGTTCTCGCTCAGGCCGTTCCCTCGATCGCCGGGCTGGAGGGCATCAGCGTTCCGGCCGGCGTGGCGCTGCCGCTTCCGGCCTTTCTCGACGTCGGCAGCGCCGTCATCCGCGGGCTGGAGCTCTCTGCCGCGGCCGGCCTCTTCGTCTTCGCTCTGCGCGGGATGCCGGGGAAAGCCTGGGCCCGCGACGCCGTGGCCATCGCGGCGATGTTCTGTGTGAGCCTCGACAGCAGCGTCAGCGCGGTGCGGCTGCCGTTCACGCTGATCGACGCCCTGACGCTGGCCGTCGCCGTCTGGATCGTGGTGCGGTTCGTTCTGCGGGACAACCTGCTGGCCTACCCGGCGGCGGGTGCGCTCGCGATTCTGCTGGGAAATGCGGCCACGCTGCTTCAGAATCATCGCATCGACCTGACGGCGAACGGGATCGCCGATCTGGTCGCGGCCGCGATCCTGATGGCATGGCTGGCGTGGTACGGATGGAACTCACAGGAGGGTGTGACGACCGTCTCCCGACCAAGAATCCCGCTGTGAGAGGCTTTGTTGACGAGAGCAACCATGAACCTTGGAATCGATGATTTTCACTACAGCGACCTCCGGAATTTTCAACGGCTGCAGGACCTCGCGGCCTCATTCGACCGTTTCGTAACGGCACAGGACGCGGCGCTTTTCGCCCGGTTCGATTCCTATCGCTTCGTCGTGCAGAGTGGGATCGCGCACGGCGGGCTGACGGAGCCGGAGGAATCGGAGCTGCTGATCACCGTGGCGCGCCACCTCGGCGTGTTCCTGACCCGCCTGTTCCAGACCGATGCTTCGCCGCTCAGGACGCGGACGGAGCGCGATTCGCAGGTTGCCCGGTTCAAGAAAGAGTTCGTGAGCAAGCGCGTGGCAAAAGTGCAGACGCCGCGCCCGGATGCCGGCACGCTCACGCCGGCCGCGGAGGTGGCGATTCGAGTCCTCTCGGGATCGGCCGATCACGATCCCGAGTACGCGTTCGCCGTCGCCGCGAACCGGCTGCTCGAGCTCGAGCGCGAGTACCCGCGCGGCTCGAGAGAGGCGACGCCCTCCGCGGAGACGCGGGCCTCGGTCGATCAGATCCGCGAGGCTCTGCGTACGTCGGGCGTGGCTTTCGACGAAACGATCGTCCACCAGGAACACGGCGACTCTCCCGAGGCGCTGGTGCGCGAGACCGCCGCGGTGCACGCGCTCGTCGATCTGCTGATCGACTGGACCGCCGCGCGCTGGAAGAGCGGCGCGTTCGACGGATGGGCCTCGTTCAAGCTTCCCAGGACGGTCGTCCACGACCGGCTCGTTCCCTTCGTCCGCCGCGACGACGGCAGCATCATCGGCGAGGCGGAGCACTACCGCCGGCGCGACGGCTTCGGCCTGACCGATCCCCGTTACTCGCCGCGTCAGGTCACCGATCAGGCGCACTACTGCATCTACTGCCAGGAGCGAAAGAAGGATTCCTGCTCGCGCGGGCTCGTCGAGAAGGAGGACAAGGTCAAGGTCAATCCGCTCGGCATTCCGCTCGACGGCTGCCCGCTCGACGAGCGCATTGGCGAGATGAACCGCCTGCGTGCGGAGGGCGACTCGCTCGCCGGTCTCGCCGTGGTCATGATCGACAATCCGATGTGTCCGGGCACCGGCCACCGGATCTGCAACGATTGCATGAAGGCCTGCATCTTCCAGAAGCAGGACCCGGTCGACATCCCGCAGATCGAGACGGGCGCGTTGACCGACGTTCTCTTCCTCCCCTGGGGCTTCGAGATCTACTCGCTGCTGACGCGGTGGAATCCGCTGAACGTGCGTCGCCCGATCGCCATGCCGTACAACGGAAAGAACGTGCTGGTGGTGGGGCTCGGCCCGGCCGGCTACACGCTGGCGCACTACCTGAGCAATGAGGGCTTCGGAGTCGTCGGCATCGACGGGCTGAAGATCGAGCCGCTCGACGCGAAGCTGATCGAGGAACCGATTCGCGATGCGCGCGTGCTGTGGGACGACCTCGACACTCGGATCCTCGCCGGATTCGGCGGCGTGTCGGAGTACGGCATCACCTCGCGATGGGACAAGAACTTCCTGAAGATCATCCGCATCGCCCTGGAGCGAAAGCACAACGTGCGCATCTACGGCGGCGTGCGCTTCGGCGGGACCCTGTCGATCGACGATGCCTTCGATGAGCTGGGCTTCGACCACATCGCCATCGCCGCCGGCGCCGGCACGCCGACGATCGTGCG
The DNA here is from genome assembly GCA_035260605.1 of Thermoanaerobaculia bacterium. GTDB lineage: Bacteria > Acidobacteriota > Thermoanaerobaculia > Gp7-AA8 > Gp7-AA8 > Gp7-AA10. Next base: position 3,576 of record DATFUW010000593.1, read on the forward strand.
CATGAAGAACAATCTCATCCGCGGAATCCGCAAAGCCTCGGACTTCCTCATGGCCCTGCAGCTCACCGGCGCCTTCAAGAAGTCTGCGATGGCCAACCTGCAGGTGCGGCTCCCGGCCGTGGTCATCGGCGGTGGCCTGACGGCCATCGACACCGCGACGGAGTTGTACGCCTACTACCCGCGCCAGGTGGAAAAGGTCCTGGAGCGTTACGAGGCGATGTGCGGCGACTTCGGCGAGGAGAAGGTCCGCGCCGGATACGACCGCGAGGAGCTCTCGATCCTGGACGAGTTTCTGGAGCATGGGCGCG
>DATFUW010000594.1:0-5040 GCA_035260605.1 Thermoanaerobaculia bacterium
CTCCGACCAGACCGGATCGGTCAAAAAGTTGCGCCCGTCGAGCTGCACCAGAGTCGTCGAATGATTGATGAACGTGACCCGGAGATCGCCATCGCCGACGCCACGCGGCGGCGGCGGACCGTAGGGCGCATCGACCCACTCCGGCCAGTGTCCCTGCTGCCGGTTGGCCATCCACTTCAGAAACGACCGCTCGCTCTGCCACGCCGGATCGGAGTTGTGGAACCGCTGGCCGTCGAAGTGATCGCTGGCCGGTCCGCGATAGTGCGGCGCGGCGATGAGCTTCCGCTCGGCGAGCACCGCCCCGGCGGCGATCGCCCCCGCCGCCACGGCTTTCCGCATCGTTCCCACGGCGCAATAGTATGGATGCACGCGCCCCTCTGCCGCAGCGTGTGGCCTCTCCTCTCTTAGGGCGCCTCTTCCGTGCAGCGGTTTCCGTTTCGGATCGTTGACGGCCCCCCGCACTTCGCGTAGGCTCCCGCGACCTCGAAAATTTGCGAAGAATCCCCACTCCGGAAAAGATTCGGAACTTGGGAAAAGGAGTAGTCATGGGCGACTCGTTCAGCGTGGTCAGCGGCCAGTCCTGGTTTTCGCGCATCGGCGAATCGATCAAGAGCGTTCTTTTCGGACTCGTCCTCTTCCTCGTCGCGTTCCCGGTCCTGTACTGGAACGAAGGGCGTTCCGTTCGCACGGCGCGCAGTCTCAGCGAGGGACTCGGCGCGGTCGTGTCGGTGCCGGCCGATCGGGTCGACGCTACGAAGGATGGAAAGCTCGTCCACTTGAGCGGCGCGGTGAAGACCACGGCGCCGATCGCCGATGATGCGCTGCCCGTCAGCGCCACGGCCGTCAAACTGCTGCGCAACGTCGAGATGTATCAATGGGTAGAGCACGAATCGCGCACGACGCGGAAGAAGAACGGCGGCGGAAACGAGACGGTGACTACCTACGACTACAAGAAAGAGTGGGCCAAAGGGCACGTCGACTCCTCCGAGTTCAAGAAACCGGAAGGACACGAGAATCCGGGTGCGCCGCCGTACGAATCGAAGACATTCACCGCCGAGCCGGTGAACGTGGGCGCGTTCACCATGTCGCCAGCGCAGGTCTCGCAACTGAACGACTCTGTTGCCCTGCCCGTCGACGCGGCTTCGGCCGCGCAGCTCCCCGCGGAGATCAAGGACAAGACGCAGGTGAAGGACGGGCGGTTCTATATGGGGAAGGACTCGGCATCTCCCGAGGTGGGCGATGTCCGCATTTCGTATGAGGTGGTCAAACCCGACACCGTGAGCCTCGTGGCGGTGCAGACCGGATCGACCTTCGCTCCCTATCAGGCGAAAGCCGGCGACTCCATCCTGCTCGTCGAGCCGGGTACGCACACCGCGGCGGAGATGTTCAAAACCGCGCAGGATCGGAACGCGGTCCTCACGTGGATCCTTCGCGGAGTCGGCTTCTTCATGATGTTCCTCGGCCTATTCCTGACGTTCCGGCCGATCGCCGTGCTGGCCGACGTCGTGCCGCTGTTCGGCACGGCGCTCAGCGCGGGCATCGGCCTGTTCGCCTTCCTCGGCGCGGCCATCCTGTCGTTCGTGACCGTCGCCGTCGCCTGGATCGCCGTCCGTCCCGTCCTCGGCATCTCGCTGCTGATCGTCGCTCTCGGCGCGGTGGTGTGGCTGCTGAAGGTCGGCCGGTCGCGAAAGTCGGCACGGGCCGCGGCCACCCCCGTGCCGGCCGTGACGTAGTCCAGGGCGGATTTCCGGTTCACCACGAAAGCGGATACTTCGGATCCGACGGCCGCTTTCCGTCGACGCTCAGCGCACGAATGGCGTCGCTGCCGATCGGCGTGTCGCGGATGATGGCCATCGCATCGCGCTCCTCGGCGACGAACCGTTTCGCCTGATCGGAAGTTGCCGCCACGATGGGAACGGACGCCGTGGCTCCGCGAAACACGGCGCCGATCCACGTGTGCGCGTAGTCGATCTCGTCCGTCTGCACCACGTGTCTCAGGAAGAACTCCCCTTCCGGAGAGCGCGTCGGCGGAAGCACCGGGACGATGCTGTGGCCGTCAGGCCAGCGGGTCCTCTGCGCCAGAAAGATCCGGCGCAGGTCGACCGTGGAAATGTCGGTGATCGGGCGCGACGCGGAGACGATCACCAGAATGCGCCGGGAAGCGGGCGGCTCCGCCGCGGAAACGACCGAGCACAGCGCGAGGATGAGAGCCGCGAGCCGGATGCGCCTCATGGGATCAAAAGGCGAATCCGAACTGCAGTCCCAGCAACTGCTCGCGATCGCCGCTCGGGGCGAGCTGCGATCGGAATTCCCCTTTGACGCTGAACCGCGTCGTGACGTCGTACCGCACGCCAAGGGCCCAGGCATTCTCGTCGGGGATCCGGCTCAGATACGCCTCGCCGGCCGGCACCGACAGGCGGTCGAGCAGCAGATACGGCCGCGCGCGCTCCGCGATCCCCGACAGCCGTTTCGAGAGCAGCACGTAATACCCGGTCGTGCGATACGTCGTCGACTGCCGGGTCAGCGTGTGATCCATCCGGGCCCACTCGGCCCGGACCTCCGTCCCGTTCCTCACATAGTTCACCCACAGCGTCGCATCGCGCTCGCGCAATGCATCGGGGCGGGTGGGGATGCGCTGCCCATACGCTCCGATGCCGAATTCGAGTCCGGTGACCGACGCCGGCGATGCCGACAACGACACGAAGGCCGCGGGAGAACGGTCGTCGCTGAGAATGGGAATGGCGTCGCGCGCCGCGCCGGGACCGGCCCCCACCGCCCCCTCCCAGGCCAACCCCAACGGCCCCCCGATCCGGCCCGACGCCCACATGCCGATGAATCGCGTCGGCCACGCGCCCGCGTCCTCGGGGCGCCGCGCGATGGCCGGCACATCGATCGGCGTCTGCAGAATCCGGCTCCGATGCTCCCGCTCGTTCCAGCGGATGATCCCGGTGTGCGTCTGGCCGATCTCCAGGCGGAAGGCGTCGGAATGCGTGTACGCGGCATAGAACCGCTCGAGGTCGACTTCCGCGGCGTTGTGGTCGGCCGGCTCCTCCCTGCGCCAGTCGCGATGCGCAAGCGCTTCGGCCAGCGCCGACCAGGAACCGGAGATCTGCAGGGTGGAGTAGACATCGAGTTCGGCGAGATCGAGCCCTTCCCGCATGTTGTCCGAGGAGGTGTGCAGCTCGACGTCGGCGAAGCCGCCGATGTGCAGTGGGGAGGGAACCGGGATCGCAGCAGAAGCATCCGCGGCCATCGCCGGAATGGGCGACAGCCACACGCACGCGATGGCAAGCGTCAGGCGCCAGATTCGCCGCATCCCAATCGCCTCCACGGCTGCATGAGCGACACCTCATCGTAGCAGCCGCAGATGAAGGAGACATCAACCGGCCATTGATCCTCACGTTAGTTTCGGTCTGCTAATCAGGATCGGTGCGATGCCGTCTCTTCCTCTCGTTGCTGGTCATTGGCGCGGCATCGTGCGGGCGGTCTCCCGTCGTCGAGTTCCCCGCCGCGGCCTCCTCGAACACCTTCGCGGTCGTGGTCAGCGGGGACGGCGGGTGGCGGGCGATCGATCGCGACCTCACGAAGGCGCTGAACGAGGCGGGGATTCCGGTCGTCGGGCTGGTCTCGCCCCGCTACTTCGCCCGGCGAAGGACGGCCAATGAATCCGCGCGCGAGCTGCAGACGCTGATCCGGAGGTACTCCGCGCGGTGGCGGCGGTCGCGGGTCATTCTGGCTGGCTATTCCCGCGGGGCCGGAGTGCTTCCGTTCATGATCTCCCGCCTGCCCGCCGAGCAACGCGACCGGATCGCCGTGGTGGCGCTGCTGGGCCTCGATCCGGCGATCGATTTCAAGTTCTCGCCGGGCGTGCTGCTGTGGAAGGCGGACGACGAACTCTCCGTGCCGGTGCGCCCGGAGCTGCGAAAACTTCGCGGGCTGCGCGTCCTCTGTGTCGCCGGAGCGAACGACGCGGACGCGATCTGCAGGGATCTTCCGCGCGACCTGGCCACCCCGGTGATCGTCGGCGGCGGACATCACTTCGGATCGAGGATCCGCGGGATCGCCGCGATCATCATGGCCGGCGCGCGCGTCCGCCGCGGTCCGCTGGTCGCCGCGAACCGTACCGCGGGCATACACTGACGCCGATGCGCATCCTGCTCGTCGAAGACGACGCCGACGTGGCCCGATTCATCCGCAGGGGGCTGGCCGAACAGGCTTATGCGGTCGACGTCGCGGCGAGCGGCGGCGAAGCGCTCGAACTGGCGGACCTCAACCCGTACGACGCGATCGTGCTCGATCTGATGATTCCGGCGCCCGACGGCCTGGAGGTCTGCCGGCGTCTGCGCGCGGGCGACAATCGAACGCCGGTGCTGATGCTCACGGCACGCGACAGCATCGAGGACAAAATCGTGGGCCTCGACTCCGGCGCGGACGACTACCTGGCCAAACCCTTCGAATTCCGCGAGCTGCTGGCCCGGCTGCGCGCGCTGCTGCGCCGCGGAGGGCCGGCAATCTCCCCCGTCCTGCACGTGGGCGATCTGGAGATCGACACCGGATCGCATCGCGTGAAGATCGGCGGAAAACCGCTGACCCTGACGACGAAGGAGTACGCCGTGCTCGAGTATCTCGCGCGGAACAGCGGCCGCATCGTGACCCGCGAGGAACTCGCCGACCACGTCTGGTCGCAGGAGTTCGATCCCTTCTCCAATCTCATCGAGGCCTACATCAACCGGCTCCGGCGGAGCATGGAGAGCGTTTCGTCGCTGAAGTTCATCCACACTGTCCGCGGCGCCGGGTACATGCTCGAGGCCCATTCTCCGGCCGGCGCCTCGTCCTGAAATGTTCCAGTCCGTCCGGGCTCGGCTGACGTGGTGGTACACGGCGATCCTGGCGCTGGTGCTGATCACGTTCAGCGGCATCAGCTACGCGTTTCTGGCGCGCGCCATCCGCGCCTCGACGGACGCCGCCATGGCCGCTACGGCGCGCGAGTTCGCCTCCGCGTTTTCGGCCGATCCGGCGGCCGCGAGCGGTGCGAGCGTG
>DATFUW010000595.1:0-2481 GCA_035260605.1 Thermoanaerobaculia bacterium
CGCTCCCCGGATAGCGCCCGTGCATGAACGGATGCATGGTCATCTCGCGTCCGAAATCCGATCGCACCCAGCGGTACATCGTCGGCAGGGTGAATCCGGTGATGCCCATGGCCTCGTAGGCGATTTCCTCGGGGAAGAAACCGCCGCGCAGATCGAACAGCTCCGCGCTGGCGATGTAGTAGACGTCGAGGTCGATCCCCTCGCGCTCGAGCAGCGGCAGGGCCTCGGTGACGAAGGCGTAGGTCACGCCCGATTCCTGCAGCACGATCGAGCCGTGGCGTTTCCCTCGCGCGGCGCGGAGGCGGTAGACGCCGAGCGCCGCGTCGGAGGCCGGCGCGAGGCCGAGGGCCTCGCGGTCGACGACCGGCTCGACCGGCCGCGTGACGAACGGCGCGATGATCGACGGCCGTCGCACCAGCGCCGCGTTGATCAGAACCCAGATCTCCTGCGGATCCCACGGCGTGAGCGTGATCATGGCGCCGTTCGGGAAATTCTCCTGGAGGAGCTGCAGTGGCTGCGGATCGGCGTGCGTGGGGCCGTCTTCGCCGGTCTTGAGACCCGCGTGACCGCAGATGAGGATCATGGGGCGCCCGTCGCCGCCGCGGGCCTGATTGCCGATGGCGTGCAGGCGTGAGGCGATGTGACCGAGCGGCGCGAGGAACGCGGCGTACGACGAGCCGACACCGATGTGATGTCCGAAGGCCGAAATCCCCGACAGGACGCCGCTGATCGCGTCCTCGCAGATGCCGCCGACGGCGAGGGTGCGCGAGTCGCCGTTGTTCTCCGGATCGAAGAAGCCCTTGTCGAACTCCGCCGCCGCCTCGGCCACGCTCGTGGAGTTGAGCAGGTCGGCCGCGGTGACGAACATCGAGCCGCCGCTGAAGCGGTTGAGATAGCCGAGGACTTTCCCGAGCTGCGCGCGGAGGCTGATCTGCGATCCGGGCACGAGCTCGAGCTCGCGCGGAAGCTGGCTCTTGGCGGCGAGCGTGTAGACATCGTCGACCATCGGCGCGAATCGGCGCGGCTGCCGGCCGGCGGCGTCGAGCCGCTCGCAGGCCGTGGCCACACGCCCGCCGATCATTGCGAGCAGATCCTGCTGCCCGACGAGCCAGCGTCGCAGCGCCGAGAGCGACTCCCAGTAGCAGTGCTCGAGCTGGATCCCGTTCGCGCCGTTCTGGCAGAGGAGCGATCCCTCGCAGCGCGGGAACTCGTCGGACGGGATTGCCAACGCATCGAAGAAGCCGGCGGAACAGAGCTTGTGTCCCGCGCCGTGCGACGCGCGGCCTTCGATCCCGTAGTGCCATCCCTTGCGCGTGCGGTAGATGATGGCCGTCGGCTGGTCTGTGTCGAGTTGCAGCGCGGTTTGCTGCGCGGCGGCGATCTGGCGGAAGTCGCTGCCGTCCTCGACGGAGATCACGTTCCAGTCGTGCATGGCGAACAGCTCGGCCGGGTCCCATTGCACGTAATCTCCGCGCTGCGTGCCCTCGCGAGTCACGTGATCGGAATCGATCGACGACTGGTTCCAGTCGACGTGCACGATCACGTTGCGCAGTCCCGTGGTCCCGGCGAAGGCCAGGGCCTCGGAGACGCGCCCGGGCGTCAGTCCGCCCTCCCCCTCGATCACGTGCACGCGCGGCGTCGCGGCGCCGAACCAGTCGATCATCGCCAGCGCCAGGCCGAGCGACGAGGCCAGGCCCACACCGGACGCGCCGGTGGCCAGCTTCACGAACGGCGTGGCCGGCGTCGGATGCCCGTCGAGCGCCTTCGCGCCGAACATGCGGAACAGCGGCGTGTCGTTCGTCGGATTGCGGCGGAAGCCAAGGAGGTCTTCGAGGCGGAGCTGCGAGGCGGTGTCGGGGAGCAGATCGTGGCGCACGAGCCGGACGATCTCGTTGCGCAGCGCCCACATGGCATACAGGCCCAGCGCCTTGTGGCCCGCGGCGAACGAGATCACGTCGGCGTCGTCGCGATCGGGATTGCCGATGTCGTAGTCCATCCCGCCGAACAGCAGCGAGGCCACGATCCGTCCCGAAGAGATCGAGCCGCCGGGATGTCCCGACAGCGGCGCGTAGTTGTAGAGCATCGCGCAGAGCGTGCGGTAGACGGCGTCGAATGATTCGAACGCCTGCAGCTCCGAATCGGGAAGTGGCAGCGGGTCCACGTGCTCCATGACTTTGGAACGCAGCGACGTCATGTCAGCCTCCCCTCGGCCACGAACCGCCGGAACCCGTTGCGGTCCCGCGCGGCGCTCTCGATCCGCGCCACGGCGCCGTGGAGATCGTCGTACCCGGTGGCGATGGAGATGCGCAGGGAGTGCTTGCCATCCGACCCGATCCGGCCGAACGACTTGCGGTCGAGCGTCGCCACGCCGTACTCGAACAGCAGGAAGAGCTGGAAGAGCGTCGAGGGGGACGTCTTCGTTTTCACCTCGGGCGGCAGCGACTCGTACGCGTCGATCGCGCCGATCCGATCGCAGAGCCC
>DATFUW010000596.1:0-6968 GCA_035260605.1 Thermoanaerobaculia bacterium
CCGCCGGCGGGACATCTCGTCACCGCGCCGTACCTGAATTCGCAGTCCATCGGCGAAACGCGCGACGGACTCGGATCTCCGATCGTCACCCGGCCGATCAGGAACGAGGCCGGCGTGGATCTGAAATGGACGCCGTCGCGCGACACGGCGGTCGACGCCACCATCAACCCCGACTTCTCGCAGATCGAGTCCGACACGGCGGTGATCTCCACCAACGAGCGCTTCGCCATCTTCTTCCCGGAGAAGCGGCCGTTCTTCCTCGAGGGCAACGAGCTCTTCAACACGCCCATCCAGGCGGTCTACACGCGCACGATCACCTCGCCGCGGTGGGGCCTGCGGAGCACGGGAAAGTTCGGCGAGAACGCCTACACCATCCTCGTGGCGCAGGACCGCGGCGGCGGACTGGTGGTGCTCCCCTCGGCTCTCGGCTCCGACTTCGCCAATCAGGAGTTCTCGTCCAGCGTCGGGATCTTCCGCCTGCGCCACGATTTCGGCCGCTCGTTCGTCAGCATGCTGGCCACCGACCGCGACGTCGCCGGCGGCGCGCACAACCGTGTCTACGGCCCCGACTTCCAGTGGAAGACGGACCACAACACGATCACCGGACAGTTCCTCATCAGCGATACCGCCACGCCGAATCGCCCCGATCTCGCCGCGGAGTGGAATGGCCAGCGCCTCCGGTCGCAGGCCGCCGACCTCTCCTATTCGTACAGCTCGCGGCTGTGGGACTTCTACACCGAGGGGAAGGACTATGGCGACCGCTTCCGCGCGGATGACGGGTTCGTCCCGCAGGTCGGTTACCGCTCGAACTACGCCGAGCTGGGACGGACGTACTGGTCGAGCAGCGGCTTCTTCAGCCGGACGCGGGTCTACGGGATCGCGCAGTACGACTCGGAACAGAACGGCGCACGCCTCTACCGCCTGCTGTCGTTCGGGTTCGGTGCGGACGGGAAGTTTCAGTCGTTCAGCCGCTGGAGCTACGCGTACGAGACGAGCCGCGCCGGCGATCGCCTCTTTCTGCAGCATCGACTGTTCTATAACGAGCAGATGTCGCTGAACCGGGTCATCAGCCAGATCGGCGTCAACGGCTGGATCGGGCAACAGGTCGACTTCGCCAATCTCCGGCTGGGTCGTGGAGCGGACATCGAGCCGTATGCCACCATCCGTCCCACGAACCACCTGCAGCTCGACTTCACGGGCGGCATGCAGTGGCTGCGGGAGCCGGACGGTGGATCGGAGCGCCGCCTCTACACCACGCAGATCGAGCGCCTGCGCGCCACGTACACGTTCAACGCGCGGATGTTCCTGCGGACCATCCTGCAGAACCAGCGGACGAATCGCAATCAGGATCTGTACGCGGTCACCACCGACCGGCACGGCGGATCGTTCGCCTCGCAGCTCCTCTTCGCCTACAAGTTGAACTGGCAGACCGTGCTGTACGCCGGCTACGGCGATCTGCGCGGTGTGGAGCCGGTGGAAGCGAGCCTCGAGCCGCTGAACCGCAGCGTTTTCCTCAAGGTTTCCTACGCATTCCAGCATTGACCGCGCGGATGTCGTCGCTCAGCGGGCGGTCGCGCGTGACGGGTGGGGCGGCGTCGCGCACGGCGAGATAGTAGGGGCGCAGGGCGGGGGCGATGCCGGCGGCGACGTCCGCGGGCTTCACGCCCTCGAACGCGCGCGCCTGCGCCTCGACCTCCTCCATCGACAGCGGCGCGCGCGGTCCGAACGGGTCGATGGCCATGCCGATGCGCCAGTCGAGCGCCTGCGCGACCACGAACAGCTCGATGGCCAGCACATTCTCCACGTTCCGCACGATCGTGCGCATCTTCCGCGCGGCGGTCGTGGACATCGACACGTGGTCTTCGGCGTTCGCCGCGGTGGGGATCGAGTCGACCGACGCCGGATGCGCCAGCACCTTGTTCTCCGACACCACCGAGGCCGCGCTGTACTGCGCGATCATCAGCCCCGAGTTCACCCCCGGGCGGGTGGTGAGGTTCTGGGGAAGCCGGCGGTTGTGGTTGCCGTCGAGCAGCATCTGCGTCCGGCGCTCGGAGATGTTCGCCAGCTCGGCCACGGCGATGGACAATAGGTCGGCGGCAATGGCGATCGGCTGCCCGTGGAAGTTCCCGGCCGAGTAGGCGAGGCGGTGGTCGGCGCGGTAGGACGGCGGCCAGTTCCCGCGGAACCGGAGGTCCCACGGCTCGCCGTCCTCGGGGAAGAAAAGCGGATTGTCGGTCGCGGCGTTGATCTCCCGCTCGGCAATGGCACGCGCGTAGCCGATCGCGTCGCGCGTCGCGCCGTGGACCTGCGGCGCGCAGCGGATCGAGTACGGGTCCTGCACTGCGCCGGCCCGCTCGGCGAGGCGGCTCCCCTCGAGCAGCTCGCGCATGCGCGCGGCGCTGCGGATCTGGCCGAGTTGTCCGCGGGCCTCGTGCACTTTCGGATCGAGCGCGCGCGTGCAGCCGCACAGCGCCTCCAGAGTCAGGGCGGCCGCGGCATCGGCGAGCTCGGCGAGCCGTTCGGCGTCGTGGACGGCGAGGGCCAGCATGGATGCCGAATAGTTGACTCCGTTGATCAGCGCGAGCCCTTCCTTGAACGTCGGCTTCATCGTTTCGGCATCGACGCCCAGGAACCGCGGAAGCTCGCCGGCCTCGTGGATGCCCGGCTGTCCGGCGATGGTGAACTTCCCCACACCGAGGAGCGTGGCGAAGGTGTGGGCCAGCGGCGCGAGATCGCCGCTCGCGCCAACGGAGCCGCGGACCGGCACGTGCGGCACGATCCCGCGATTGAGCATCGCTTCGACGACGTCGACCATCGTTCTGCGGACGCCGGAGTTCCCGCGGAGAAACGCATTGAGCCGCGTCAGCAGCGCGCCGCGGACCACCTCCGCGTCGAACAGCTCGCCGTCCGCGATGCCCGCCGAATGCGACAACAGCAGGTTGCGCTGCAGTTGCTCGAGGTCCGCCGGAGCGACGCGCTTGTCCTTGAACTCGCCGAAGCCGGTGGTCACGCCGTACTCGGTGGGCGGCTCTTCGCCGCGTTCCAGCGCGCTGCGGTAGTTCGCGACGGCGCGGGCGATGAGCGCCTCGGCGGCGTCGATCCGCGCGTTGGTCGCCGGATCGCGTGCCACCTGCACGCCGGGATCGCGCGCGATCTCCGCGAGCTGTTCGATGGTCAGCGAATGGCCATCGAGAACGATCATGGGCCCTCGATCTCCTCGAGCAGTCTGCGGATCCCTTCCACCAGCTCGCCGCGCGGGAGCGTCGTCTGGCCGGGACGCTCGGCGAGCCACGCGCCGCGGTCGCCCACCCCGGCCGATTTCGCGCGGCCCACCGCCATGTTCTTCACCGTCACGCTCTGCTGCGCGTGCTCGTTCGACCCGTAGAGGATCGCCAGCGGGATCTCGTACTGATCGGCGTACTTGAGTTGCTTGCCGGGGCCTTTCGCCGTTCCGAGATAGAGTTCGGTCGGGATTCCGGCGCGGCGCAACTCCCACGTCATCTGCAGGTACTCGCCGGCCAGCGCCGGGTCCATGTTGGTGATGAGCACGCGGGCCGTCGATTTCTCCTCGCGGATCGCGCCGAGGTACGAGAGTGCAGCGAGCAGGCGGTCGACGCCGATCGACGCGCCGACCGCGGGGATCCGTTCGCCGAGGAAGCGCATCACCAGGTTGTCGTAACGGCCGCCGCCGAAGACCGATCCGAATTGCGGCGCGTCGAGCAGCACCGCCTCGAAGACGGGGCCGGTGTAGTAGGCCAGCCCGCGGGCGATCGACAGATCGAGCGCCACGCGGTCGTCGCCGTAGCCGAGGGCGTAGAGATGATTGGAGATCCGTTCGATGCCGTCGATGTCCGGCGACGCGCCGAAGAGATCGCGTACGCGGGCCAGCACGTCCCGGCGCGAATCTCCCTTGATCGCCAGGAAGCGCTCGATGCGGTCGACTTGTTCCGCGGTCAGCTCCAGTCCGCGGATGAAATCACCCGACTCGTCCTTGTACCCTTCCATCAGCTCGAGCCGCACCTTCTCCATCCCCACCTTGTCGAGCTTGTCGAGGACGCGGAAGACGTCGGAGGCCTGCTCCGCCGGGATCCCGGCGAAGGAGATCAGCAGATTGAGCACCGCGCGGCTCGAGAAGCGGACCAGCGTGCGCTCGATGTGCAGCGCCGAGAGCGTGTCGCACATCCCGGCGATGATCTCCGTGTCGGCGATCTCCGACTCCGTGCCGACGGAGTCGAGATCGAACTGTGTGAACTCGCGGAAGCGCCCCTTGTCCGGCTTGTCGGCACGCCAGACCGACGACACCTGGTAGCGGCGGAAGGGCCGCGGCAGGTCGGGATATTGCGCGATCACACGCGCCAGCGGGACGGTCAGGTCGAATCGCAGTCCGAGCGACTCCTGCTCCGGGTTCGTCACGCGGAAAATCGACTGCTGGGTCTCCTGTCCGGCGCTGCCGGAGAGGACGTCGAGGTACTCGATGGCCGGCGTGCTCAGCGGGACGAACCCATAGAGCTCATAGACCTGCCGGATGGTCGAGACCATCGCTTCCCGCGCCAGCATCTGGTCGGGCAGGAGATCGCGCAGGCCTCGTGAGAGGCGTGGCTGGACGGTGGACGTCATGGAATGGATGGTACCGGAGGGCGGGGTCGAACCGCCGACCTCTTGATCCACAGTCAAGCGCTCTAACCAACTGAGCTACTCCGGCACGAGCGGGGATGATACCGAGAACGCCTCCGATGTGCCACGCATTCTGCCGTCGGCGCTTTTCCTCGGAAGCAGGACCGGACTTCCTTAGAGCGCGGCGAGGAGGACGTCGGCAAACCAGCGGCGCGAGTCGGTCCAGGTGCGCCGGAGCGCGAAGCCCGCCTCGGCGGCCATCCGTGCGAGGTCGGCCTCCGCGTACTTGTAGGAGTTCTCGGTGTGGATGCTCTCCTCCGGCTCGAACTCGGCCGTCATGCCGATCGATTCGATGCGCACGGACTGCCGCACGCGGCTGACCAGATGCATCTCGATCCGGCTCTCCGCTTCGTTGAAGAAGGCGCGGTGGCGGAACTGCGCGAGGTCGAACGTGCCGCCGAGCTCCCGGTTGATGCGCGCCAGCAGATTGAGGTTGAACGCGGCGGTGACGCCGAGCGGGTCGTCGTAGGCCGGCTCCAGGATCTCCTTCGGCTTCCGCAGGTCGGCGCCGAGGAGCAGCGTGTCGCCGGTGGCCAGCGTCAGCCGGACCTCGCGCAACATCGCCGCGGCGCTCGGCAGGTCGAGGTTGCCGATGCTCGATCCGAGAAACAGCACCGCCGTGCGGCCGTCGGGGGCGATGAGGTCGGAGCCGTCGCGATAATCGCCGCGGATCGGCTCGATCCGCAGACCCGGAAAATCGAGCGCCAGATCGCGCGCGCTCTTCTCCAGCACCGAGTCGTCGATGTCCACCGGCACGTAGTGCAGATGGGGGAGGCGCGCGAACATCGGCCCGAGCAGCAGCGGCGTCTTGCGGCAGTCGCCGCTTCCGAGCTCCACCAGGCGCACGGCGTCCCCGAGCTCCCGCGCGATCTCCTCGCCGTGGCGCGTGAGAACCTCACTCTCGGCGCGCGTGACGTAGTACTCCGGCAGCTCGCAAATCGCGGAGAAGAGCGCCGAGCCGAGCGCGTCGTAGAACCACCACGGCTGGAGGTACTTGCGCGGGGCGCCGAGTCCCGCTCGCACATCCCCGGCAAACGAATGTCTCAGATCGGACATCAGACGATTCTATTGAAGCACGGCGAGCGCCTCATCGAAGCGCTCCGCTTTCACGAGCAGGATATCGGTGTCGAACGTGCCGATCACCAGGACGCTGATCCCGGCGGCGGCCAGGGCGGCAGTGAATTTCGCGGCCACGCCGACGGCGGTCAGCGGCAGCGGGCCTCGTAGCTCGAGGGCACGCCATCCGCGGTCGGCGCGGACGCCGGGCGGCACGCCCGACTCATCGCAGACGATCGAGAGCTCGCCGGCCGTGCGGGTGATCGAAACGAACGCGCCCGTGGCCCACGACGGCACGGCGTCGCCCGCGCCGAGGCGTGCGATGGCCAGAAGGCCCGGCAGGGGAGTGAACGTCATCGCCCGCCGGCCACGCGGCGGACGGCCCCCGCGAGCTCCGCGGCTTCGAACGGCTTCTGCACCACGCCGGCGACGTCGTCGCGCACCGAGGCGATCACCGACTCCGCCGACGCGGTCAGCAGCAGCGTGCGTTCGAGCAGGCGGGGGTTGCGCGAATTGAGGTGACGGATCACGGTCATGCCGCCCTCGTGCGGCATCATCAGATCGAGCAGCAGAGCGGCGTACTCCGTCGTGTCGATTGCCTCGATCGCCTCGCGGCCGGTGAAGAAGACGTCGACACGATAGCCCTCACGCCTGAGCAGCCTCGAGACGAGGCGCTGGATCGATGGATCGTCGTCGAGAAGAAGGACGCGTTTGCGCCGCAGCAGGGGCATGGTCGTTCCGGGCATGGTGCGGGGTACCGGATTCGAACCAGTGACCCCCTGCTTGTAAGGCAGATGCTCTACCGCTGAGCTAACCCCGCGACCGGCCCGCGAGGATAACACGGGCATTCGCAGGGAGGGCGATCGTTGCGATTTATCGGACTGGATCTCCTATCGAATCAAAGAGTTATACAAGCCCATTCCCGGCATCCTATTTGCTCAAAATAACAATGTCTTGCGATCCATGAGAGGAGGCCTCTATGCGCAAGCGGACTTTGAATTCAACACGCGGGAGCGGTCGCGGGAAGTTCCTGGCGATCTCGTCTCTCGCGCTGACCCTCGCAGCATTCGGCTGCAGCACGAACCAATATCCCGGCAACGGCCAACCGTCGCCGAATCCGATGTACGGACCGGTGTCGCACGCGGTGACGCCGGGGAGCTCGTCGGGGACCGAGGGGACTCCGCCGCCGATGGCGAGCTCGTTCACCACGAGCACGCACGTCAATCTCGACGCGGTGG
>DATFUW010000597.1:0-2675 GCA_035260605.1 Thermoanaerobaculia bacterium
GAACATGACAGGGAGTGCCCGTTCCGATGTGCAACCGTCACAAAGCGACAGTGTCCCATGCCGTTCGCGACACGGACCTGCCCGGCTACGATGTCCGTACTCTCTCGTTCCCGCGCGGACATGGAGGTCGCCATGTTCGAATGCGAACTGATCAACCGTTGTGGTTTCTTCGCCAAGTACCAGGAATCGAAAGACCTCGCCTGCCGCGGCTTCATGAGCCTGTACTGCCGCGGCCCGCAGCAGGCGGACTGCAAACGGCTGCAGTACCGCGCAGAGCACGGAGTTCCTCCCGACGACGACATGCTGCCGACGGGGCAGAAGATGGCCGGCTCGGGTTCGTAGCTCAGTTCCAGGCCAGCGACCGGAGCTGATCGAGGTTCAGGTTGCCGCCCGAAAGCACGACCGCCACGCGTGAGCCGGGCGGAAGTTTCACTAGCCCGTGCAGCAGCGCGGCGACTGGCGCGGCGGCGGCCCCTTCGACCACGAGCTTGCAGCGCTCCATCGTCCAGAGCATGGCCTCGAAGATCTCGCGGTCCGGAAGGGCGACCAGCTCGTCGACGAACCGCTGCACGACCGAGAAGTTGAGCTCTCCGACGCGCCGCACGCGCAGGCCGTCGATGATCGTGCGGCAGTCGATGGTCTCCAGCCGTCCGGCTTCGATGCTCTGCTTCATCGCCGGGCCGTCCGACGACTCCACACCGATGACCCGGACGTTCGGGTTGTGAGACTTCACGGCCATGGAGACGCCGGAGATCAGGCCGCCGCCGCCGATGGGGACGACGACCGCGTCGACCTCCGGCCAGTCCTGCACGATTTCCAGGCCGAGGGTCCCCTGGCCGGCGATGAGCTGTTCGTCGTCGAACGGATGCACGTACGTCAGGCCCTCGGTTCGGACCAGTTCCTTCGCCTTTTCGTTCGCTTCGTCCCAGATCGTGCCGTGCAGCACGACCTCCGCGCCGTATCCGCGCGTGGCGGCGATCTTCGCCGGAGTGGCGTTCTCGGCCATGCAGACCACCGCGCGAATGCCGTGGATCTTCGCCGCCAGCGCCACGCCCTGCGCGTGGTTCCCCGCCGAGGAGCAGACCACGCCGCGGCGCTTCTGCTCTTCGGGCATCAGCGCGAACTTGTTCAGCGGGCCGCGGATCTTGTATGAGCCGACGCGCTGGAAGATCTCCGCCTTCATGCGCACGTCGAATCCGGTGCGTTCGCTCAACTGGCGCGAGGTCAGCAGCGGCGTGTGCTTGATGTGCGGCGCGATCCGGGCGCGGGCCGCCCTGAAGTCGTCGAGCGCGAGTGTGAACATCCGCCGAGCGTACCAAAAAAAAGGGGCGCGGCCGAAGCCGCGCCCCTGACACTGCGTGCGCAGTGTCGATCCGGACTACTGGATCCAGCGGAGGAAGAGCCCGTAGCGGTTGCCGGTGTAATTGCCGAACCGCGCGTCCTCGGTGTAACGGTCGCGGTCGAATTCGGCGGTGATGCCGGTGTTGCCGTGCACCTTGAACGTGCCGCGGGCGCGCAGGCGGTCGAGCGTCAGCGGGTTGTTCCCGGAGTTGTCGAAGCGCAGAAACGAGGCGTCGAACGTCGCCGGCGCGAAGGCCAGCATGAATCCGCCGCCGTACGAGTTGCCGCTCTCCCGGTTGAACGAGGTGTCGATGGTGAAGTTCTCCGGCCGGCGATAGAGGATCGAGCTCGTGGTGCGGAAGCGCGAGGCCTCGGCGTGCAGCCGGACGGTCTCGGTGATCCCCGCCTCGACGTCGGCCGTGAGGCTGCGGATCTTTGCGTCGTAGCCGATGTCCGGCCGGTCGTTCTTCGGATCGCTCTGCTCCCCGACGACGCTGACGATGTACTGCTTCGCCGCATCGCTCCATCCTGCGCGCGCGCGGTAGCGGTTGCGTGTCAGGAAGTCGGTGCGCAGGATCGGGTCGTCGGCGTTGTCGTGGCGCCACGCCGCCCCGAGCGAGAACCCGTGGCTGGCCCACGTCGCCGAGGCGTCGAGGCTGTTCACGCGGCGGTTGAATTTTCCGCCCTGGCTGGGCCCGGCGACCACGATCTCCGACAGGTCGGGGCTGACGGTGACGTCCTGCCGCGACTGGCTGACGCCGGCGCGGATGGCGAACGGTCCCAGCGCGCGGGCCGAGACCGCCGCCTCCAGCAGGTCTTCATCGCGCTCCAGCGCGCTCGAGGCGTTCAGGACCGTGGTCATGTCGATCGCCGTTCCCGTTCCGCTGAACGGGAGGGATGCCAGATAGAGCGTGTCGATCAGCGCGCTGCCCTCGAGCGCGCGGTGTTCCCGCTGGAACGAGGCCAGGAAGTCGACGTCGTTAACGATCGGGACCTCGGCGCGCGCCCCGCCGCGCCACGTGGTGTTCTTCGCCCTGGCTTCGATGTTGTCGTTCAGGCCCGTGAAGAAGCGGCTGATGCTGAACGAGGCGAACGATCCCATGGCGTCCTCGTTCTCGCTGCCGCTCGAGTCGGCCGCGAAGCGGGTGTAGTTGCCGATCACCCGGGCGCGGCTGAACTGTCCGGTGACGTAGAAATCGGTGAACGGCGTGTGCCCGCTGGTGTGATCGATGCGGTTGATCGAGCTCGCGGTGATGTCCGTGCCGAGAATCGGCGTCAGCGTGTTTCCGGAGCCGGCGCCGGGAGCGAGGTTCAGCGTCTCGTTCTCGCGGAAG
>DATFUW010000598.1:0-3434 GCA_035260605.1 Thermoanaerobaculia bacterium
CGTCTGGCGTTCCTGGAGCGGCTCGCACGGCGCGGGAGCGGGGAGCCGGTCAACGGTGGAAAATCGCAGCCTCAGCCGATCGCCAGCGGCGAGTGAGCGTAAAATCCACAGATCGTTCACAACCCCGATCGCTTCTCCTCGTGCATCCTTGAGCCAATAATAAGGAGAGTGCCCCCATGCGCCCGCTCGTAGGGATCGCGAGCGTTTCCCTTCTGTTCGCCGCCACCGCCGTCGCACAGGTCCACGAGACCATTCACGTCAACCTCGTCGAAGTGCCGGTCACGGTCGTTTCGCGCGCCGGCGACCCGGTCCGCGGGCTGAAGAAGGAGAATTTCGAGCTCTTCGACCAGCGGAAGAAGGTTGCGATCACGAGCTTCGACGTGATCGACTTCTCCTCGCCGGACTACAAGCGCGCGTCGCCGCTGAACCCCGCGGCGCGCCGCAGCTTCCTCCTGCTGTTCGACCTCTCGTTCGCCTCGCCCGTCGGACTGACGAAGGCGAAAGAGGCCGCGCTGAACTTCATCGCCCGAGGCATGCAGCAGCGCGATCTGGCGGCGATCGGGACGATCGACGTCCAGCGGGGCTTTCGCCTGCTCACCGCGTTCACCACCGACCGCAACATCCTCAGCGCGGCGGTCGCCAGTCCGCGCAGCTTTCAGTCGTCCGATCCGCTGCAGATCGCCGGAACAGAGATCACCGATCTCGTGCCGAGTTCGAACCTCCCCGTGACCGACAGCAGCAGCGGACGATTCGACGACGTGGCCGCGGACATCAACGCGGAGATCCAGCGCGGGCAGAACCGGCTCAACGATCAGTTCAACCGCGCGCGCATCGAGCGTCAGGTCAACCTCCTCGGCGGGCTGGCGCGAACGCTGCGCATGCTGCCGGGGCGCAAGGAAGTCGTGTTCTTCTCCGAGGGCTTCGACCCGCGCCTGGTGCGCGGCCGCGACGTCCGCGCGTCCGGCGAGGCGATGGAGGAGATGTCGCAGGTGGAGACGGGCGAGGTCTGGAAGGTCGATACCGACAACCGCTACGGCGATACGCAGAGCCTCTCGGCCGTCGAACAGATGGCGCGGTTCTTCCGCGGATCGGACGTCGTGCTCAACGCCGTGGACATCGAAGGCGTGCGCGTGCAGAACGACGCTCAGAACGGCGCGACGATCAACTCGAACGACGGCCTGTTCCTGCTGTCGAACCCGACCGGCGGCGAGGTGTTTCACAACTCCAACGACCTGTCGCGAGACCTCGACCGCATGCTCCGGCAGCAGGAGGTCGTCTACGTCCTCGGATTCCAGGCGCCGACCACGAAGCAGGGGCAATTCCATGCACTGAAAGTCCGCGTCGACGGCGCCCCCGGCGCGCGCGTGTTCCATCGTGCCGGCTACTACGAAGCCGGCGCAGAGAACGACCTGGAGCGCACGCTGAGCAACGCGGAGATCGTGCTCAACGACATCCCGCAGAATGACGTCCGCGTCGCCGCCCTCGCCGCTCCCTTCCCCACGACCGGAAACGCGCAGGTGCCCGTCATCCTGGAGATCAACGGCGACGATCTGGCCGCCGGCGCGAAATCGAACCGGATCACCGCCGACATCTACATCTACGCCTTCGACGATCAGGGACTGGTGCACGACCGCATCTACCAGCGGCTTTCGCTCGATCTGACGAAGGTCGGTGAGAAGCTCCGCGAGCGGGGCCTCAAGTACTACGCCACCCTCAGCCTCCCTGCCGGGAAGTACAGCATCAAGTCGCTCGTGCGGACTATCGAGACCGATCGGAAAGGGTACGCGCGCACCGACCTCACGGTCCCCGGTCCGGACGACGTGGCGGTGCTGCCGCCGTTCTTCTTCGAGGCCCCGGGGCAGTGGCTGATGGTCAAGGGGGCGTCGCATGACAAGACGAACTCCGGCTATCCGTTCCAGATCAACGGCGAGCCGTTCATCCCCAGCGCCGAGGTCCAGGTGAAGAACGGGCAGGTGCGCCAGTTCGCAGTCTTCGTCTACAACGCCACGCCGGACGAGGTGGCGTGGGAGACGAGCATCAGCGATGCGAGCGGTGGCGCGCACGGGACGGAGCCGCGGCTGGTCCGCGAGCTTGCCGGTCAGGACGTGACGAAACTGATGTTCCAGTACGCCCCGGAACACCTGGGGCAGGGAGTGGCGCGGCTCGACGTCACGGTCCGCAAGAAGGGCTCGGCCGACTTCCGCAAGGCGACCGTGCCGCTGAACGTGGAGTAAAGGCGCCAACCACAGTGTGGTGAGACACCACACTACGGAGGTCCCGATGAAACGTGTGCTGCTGACGTGTGCCGCACTGCTGGCGCTGACGCTGTCGGCGCAGATCCGCGAGACGATGACGGTCAACCTCGTTGAGGTGCCGGTCACGGTGGTCGATGGGAACGGCGATCCGCTCCGCGGGCTGACGGCGGCGAACTTCGAGCTGTACGACAACGGGACGAAGCGGCCGATCACCGCGTTCGACAAGATCGATTTCGCGGCGAGCGAGTCGCTCGAGGCGCTCTCGCCGCTGAACCCGGCGGCGCGGCGGCAGTTCCTGCTGCTGTTCGACCTGTCGAACTCGGGTCCGAAAGCGCTCGGACGGGCGCAGGAGGCCGCGCGCCGGTTCCTCGCCGAGAACGTCCAGCCGCGCGATCTCGTCGGCGTCGGGACGATCGACTCCGAGCGCGGCTTCCGGCTTCTCACGGCTCTGACCACGGACCGGAAGCTCACCGAAGAAGCGATGAGAGACCCGCGGGCATTCAAAGGGAGCGATCCGCTGCAGATCGCCGCGAATCCGGAAACCTTCCGGGTCGACAAGCCGACCGTGGCGCTCGACACCGACGCCCAACGCAGGGAGATCGCCGCGAACGAGGAGCTGTCGGAGACCGCGCGCCGGGGCGAGAAGCTCAACGAGGGGGCCACGCGCCAGCACATTGAGCGCAGCGTCGACGCACTCGGGCAACTGGCCAACCTCCTCCGCGCCGTCCCCGGACGCAAGCAGGTCGTGCTGCTGACCGAGGGCTTCGATCCGAAATACCTGCAGGGGCGCGACGTGCGTGCCACCGAGGACACCAACCGCGACAACGACGCGGTGGCGCACGGGCAGGTGTGGACGGTTGACAACGACGCGCGCTTCGGCAACACGGCGAGCATGAATCTGGTCGACCGGATGGCCCGCTATTTCCGCCAGTCGGACGTCGTTCTCAACGCCATCGATATCCAGGGCGTGCGCGTTCAGAACGACATCGAGCACGGCGCGACAATCAATTCCAACGACGGGTTGTTCCTGCTGTCGCGCCCCACCGGCGGCGAAGTCTTCGAGAACGTGAACGATCTGAAATCCGACTTCCAGAAGATGCTCCACCAGCAGGAAGTCGTCTACGTCCTCGGATTTCAGGCACCGCCGCAGAAGCCGGGATCCTTTCACAACCTGAAGGT
>DATFUW010000599.1:0-2923 GCA_035260605.1 Thermoanaerobaculia bacterium
CGAGGCCGAGGCACTGCTGGCCATCGCCGAGATGGAGGTGCGGCGGATCGAGGAGAAGTTCAGCCGGTACCGGCGCGGCAACGTCGTCGATGGAATCAACCGCTCGGACGGCGTACCGGTGGAGGTCGATCCCGAAACCGCGCTGCTCATCGAGTACGCGGCGGCATGCTACCGGATGTCCGGCGGCATGTTCGACATCACGTCGGGCGCGTTGCGCCGCGTCTGGAAGTTCGACGGCTCGAGCCGCGTGCCGGGACCGACGGCTGTCCGCGAATGCCTGCGCCACGTCGGATGGCAGCGCGTCGAATGGACGAACCCCGTCCTGACGCTTCCCCGAGGCATGGAGATCGACCTCGGCGGTATCGGCAAGGAGTACGCCGTCGACCGCGCTGCGGCACGGATCTCCGAGCGCACGCGGAGCTCGTTCGTCGTGAACTTCGGCGGCGATCTCTACGTCTCCGGAACGCGCCGCGGCGGCCGGACGTGGGGCGTGGGAATCGACGACCCTGACCGCGCGGGCGAATCGGCGCTGATCCGCCTCGATGTGACCTCCGGGGGGATCGCCACCAGCGGCGACGCGCGCCGGTTCGTCACCTGGCGCGGAAAACGGCTGGGCCACATCCTCAACCCCAGGACCGGCTGGCCGATCGAAGGGGCCCCGCGATCGGTGACCGTCGCCGGACCGACCTGCATCGAGGCGGGAACGCTCTCCACGCTGGCCTATCTGCAGGGGCCCGGCGCACGTTCCTATCTCGAACAGCAGGCCGTGCAGTTCTGGATCGTCTGATCCGCGGCCCGCATATACTTCCTCCATGCCGAGGGACGTGAAGATCACAGCGGACGAGCGGGTCGGCGAGATCGTCGATTCCGTACCGCACGCCGCGCGGGTCTTCGAAGTCGTCGGCGTCGACGCCTGCTGCCACCGCGATCGCTCCCTGCAGGATGCCGCGGCGGCGGCAAAGCTGCGCGCCGAAGAAGTGCTCGACCTGCTGCGGCGCGACGCGCCGATGCCCGAGCATCGCGCCCTCGCGGATCCCCGCACCACCCCGCTCGTCGAGCTGACGGGATTCATCTCCGGGCACTTTCATCCGCGCACGCGGAGAATGCTCGTCGAGCTCACGCTCCTCGGCGGCCAGGCGGCGTCGGCGCACGGGGGCACGAAGGAGGACATCTGGGTGCTGCAGGACCACATCACGCGGCTGGTCCGCGAGCTCGTCCCGCACATGCGCCGCGAGGAGCAATACCTTTTCCCGTACATCGACTCGCTGGAGCGCGAGGTCGGGCCTGATCAGACCTTCGTCGTTCCGCTGTTCGGCACGGTGACCTACCCGCTGCAGCAGATCCATCACGACCACGCGCAGGACCTGGCGCTCGTCGCAGGCGTACGCGAACTGACGCATGGGTTCACCCCGCCGGACCGCGCCTGCGGACCGGTGCGCGAGCTCTATCGCCTGTTCGCTCAGTTTGGGGGCGAGCTCGAGCAGCACGTCAGGCTGGAGAACGACGTCCTCTTCGTCCGTGCGGTGGACGAGGAACGGCGGGCCGTGGAACGCGCACGCACGACCTGACCCCATCCCGTTCAGTAGCTCACGCGCCGCGACGGCGGACCGGGGACGATCTTCTCCACCCGCACGCGGGCATCGACGGCCACCGCACCATCGGGCAGCGCGATCATCGGATTGATGTCGAGTTCGCGGACCTCGGGGCAGAGCGTGATCAGGGCGGAGATACGGGCGATCGCTTCCTTCAGCGCCGGAACGTCGGCCGGTGCGCTGCCGCGGAATCCCCCCAGCAGCTTCGACGCGCGGACCTGGCGCATCATCTCGTCGATGTCGGCGTCGGTCAGCGGATGGATGCGGAAGGCGACGTCGGCCAGCATTTCCACCAGCACTCCTCCCGCGCCATAGGCGATCAGGTGGCCGAACGACGGATCGGCGTCCGCGCCGAGCATCACCTCGACGCCGTGGAGCATCTTCTGAACGAGCGCGCCGGTCATCCGTTCGCCGAGCGCCAGCTGCATCTCCGCGAAGGCGTCCTGCACGGCGGCGTCGGTCATGAGCCACAGCTTGACCGCGCCGACGTCGCTCTTGTGCAACAGCTCCGGCCCCTGCGCCTTGAGCACCACCGGAAATCCGATGCGCCGGGCAGCGGCCACGGCATCCGCGGCACTGGCCACGGTCTCGGTCGGCACGACGTGGATCCCGGCCGCGCAAAGGAGCGTGCGCACCTCGCCGGCATCGAGCCAGCCACCGCCGCGCACGATCTTCTCGTCGATCACCGAGCGCAGCGCGGGGGCATCGATGTCGGCGAAGCGGATCACGTTCCCCACCGGACTGCGCCGCCATTCGGCATATTTCGCCGCCGAAGCCAGCGCCGCGACGGCGCGCTCGGGGAAAGGAAAGGACGGCACGGACCCGAGCGGTGCCGGGACTCCCTGCACGCTCATGAACGTGGCGATCATCGTCTTGCCGCTGGCCAGCGGGGTGCTTTCGCGGATCACCTTGGCCACTTCAGGGGCGTCGGTCGGAAGCACCGGGATGTAGATCGAGATCAGGGCGTCAACCGACGGATCGGCGAGGACCGCGCGCAGGGTCCTGGCGTACTGATCGGGCGAAGCCGAGGCGATCATGTCGACCGGATTGGCGACGCTGGCCGCGGCCGGCAGAAATTCGCGCAGGGCACGCGTGGTGGTCTCGCTCAACGTGGCCAGCTCGAGTCCCTTCGCTTCGCAGGCATCGGCGGCCAGGATCCCGGGTCCGCCGGCGTTGGTGATGATGGCCACGCGGCGCCCGCGAGGCAGCGGCTGATTCGCCAGCAGCGAAGCGACGTCGAACATCTCCTCGAGCGTGTCGACGCGGATGACTCCCGCCTGGCGCAGCATGTCGGCGACGATCGTGTCGTTCGTGGCCAGCGCGCCGGTGTG
>DATFUW010000600.1:0-7128 GCA_035260605.1 Thermoanaerobaculia bacterium
GCATGGGCCTCGAGACCACGGGCTCCATCGACGCCATGCTGATCGACCCCACCAATCCCGACGTCGTCTACGTGGGCGCGTTGGGCAACACGTGGATGGACAGCGAGGATCGCGGCGTCTACAAGACCACCGACGGCGGCAAGACGTGGAGCAAGGTGCTGAAGGGATCGAACCTCTCCACCGGCTGCTCGATGATCACCCTCGACCGCGCGAACCCGAAGACGCTCTACGCCGGCCTTTGGGACTTCCGCCGCAAGGGCTGGACGTTCCGCAGCGGGGGCGACGGCCCCGACGCGCCGAGCGGCAGCGGGATGTGGAAGACGACCGACGGCGGCGCCACATGGACGGAGATCTCCTCCGAGCCGGGGCTTCCGCCCAAGCCGTGGGGCCGCATCGCGGTGGCCGTGGCCCCGTCGAACTCCAGCGTCGTCTACGCGCTCGTCGAGGCGGCGGTACCCAACAACGCCCTCTATCGCTCCGGCGACGGCGGAAAGACGTGGGAAAAGCGCGACCGCAGCCAGAACATGATCTGGCGGCCGTTCTACTTCGCCAACCTCATCGTCGATCCGAACAACGAGAACAAGCTCTATAAGCCGGACGGAGGGCTCATCGCCAGCAACGACGGCGGCAAGAGCTTCTCGAACATTTCCGGCGGCGCGCACGGCGATTTCCACGACCTTTGGGTCGACCCGCAGGATACCGATCACCTCATCGTGAGCGACGACGGCGGGCTGTGGTACTCGTACGACAGCGGCAACAAATGGTGGAAGGCGGAGAACCTGCCGGTCTCGCAGTTCTACCACGTGAGCGTCGACATGGACCGCCCGTACCACGTCTACGGCGGCCTGCAGGACAACAGCGCTTTTGTCGGCGACTCACAGTACCCGGGCGGGATCACGAACGACCGCTGGGAGAACATGTACGGCGGCGACGGATTCTGCATGTTCGCCGACCCCGCCGATCCCGATTACATCTACGCCGAATCGCAGGGCGGCGAGATCGGGCGCATCAACCGGAAGACGCACGAGTCGCGCAGCATCAAGCCGCTCCCGCAGTACGGCGAGAAAAAGCTCCGCTTCAACTGGAACGCCCCGATCGCCCTCAGCCCCACGCAGAAGGGCGTGATCTACATCGGCTCGCAGTACCTCTACCGTTCGCGCGACCACGGCGACACGTGGGACCGCATCTCCCCCGACCTGACGACGAACGATCCGCAGAAGGAAAAGCAGGAGGAGTCGGGCGGCGTGACGGTGGACAACTCCTACGCCGAGATGTACTGCACCATCTTCAGCATCGCCGAGTCCCCCAGGAACCCGAACGTGATCTGGGTCGGAACCGATGACGGCAATGTGCAGCTCACGCGCGACGGCGGGAAAAGCTGGACGAACCTCATCGCCAACGTCCCCGGCCTGCCGAAGGAGAACTGGATCGCCAACGTCGAGGCCAGCCCGCACGACGAGGCCACGGCGTTCATCACCGTCGACCGCCACAGCTTCGGCGATATGAAACCCTACGCGTTCCGGACGACCGACTTCGGCAAGACGTGGACGCCGATCCTCGACACCGGCGCACCGGTGCGCGGCTTCGCCCACGTGGTGCGGCAGGACCTCGTCAACCCCGATCTCCTGTTCCTGGGCACCGAGTTCGGTCTGTGGGTGTCGCTCGACGGCGGCAGGCAGTGGGCGCAATACAAGGGCGGCCACATGCCGGACGTTCCGGTCGACGACATGGTGATCCATCCGCGCGACAACGATCTGGTGGTGGCCACGCACGGGCGCGGCATCTGGATCATCGATGACATCACGCCGCTGCGGATGCTCACGCCGGAGGTCCTGGACAAGGAGGCGGCCTTCGTGCAGGCCACACCGGCCGTGCAGAAGGTGCCGTCGAACGGCGGATGGGTGACCGGCGACGCGCAGTACGTCGGGCCGAATCCGCCGGACGACGCGGTCATCACCTACTATCAGAAAAAGCGCCACATCTTCGGCGACCTGACGATGGAGGTCTTCGGACCGGACGGCAAGCTGGTGGGGACGGTCCCGACGAGCGAGCGTCGCGGCTTGAACCGCGTCACATGGTCGATGCGCATCAAGGCGCCGCGCGTCCCGCCGGCGGCCAGCGCGCTGTTCGGCGCCGCCTTCGGCCCCCGCCTCCTCCCCGGCACGTACACCGTGAAGCTGACCAAGAACAAGAACGTCTACACCACGCCGCTGCACGTCGTCCCCGATCCGCGCACCACGGCCACGGCGGCCGACCTCCAGGCGCAGTGGGACCTCTCGATGAAGCTCTACGACCTCCTCGGAACGATGACCGACACGGTGGAGAAGATAAACGCCGTGCGGGCGTCGATCGACGGGCAGGCGGCGAAGCTCGCCCCCCGCAGCGCAAAGGCCCGCCGGCTGCGCGCTGCATCGGATGAGATCGACGCGCTGCGCAGAAAGATCGTGGCTACCAAGGAAGGGGGCATGATCACCGGCGAGGAGCGCCTCCGCGAGAACCTCGGCGATCTCTACGGCGGCGTCATCTTCTACGAGGGCAAGCCGACCGCCATGCAGCAGATGCGCGCCGACGCCATCGCCCGCGAGCTCGGCGACGTCACCAAACAGTTCGACGCCTGGATGGCGAAGAACCGCCGTCTCGTCCCCACCCCCTGAATCTTCACCACAGAGGTCACAGAGAGCACAGGGCGTTCCCTGTGCCTCTGTGTCTCCGTGGTGGTCCCGAGGCGATTCGCTTCCTGGAGTGCGGGCCGAAACCCAGTGAGGGCGTTGGGCCCTCGCAATCCGGCCGTGACATCACATGCCGTGGATCTTCGTCGATCAGAATGCAACGCAGCCGAAGCCGCCGGCCGGTCGGAAGATCGGCCGCCATGGGAGTGCCGCCCGCGGGGAATGGTGGCTTCTGAGGCAAGCGACAGCGCGCAGATCTCGAGCATCGATGAACGCATGGACGCGTTCCCGTGTCCGACGCCTGCGGCTGCCTGACGAAACAGGCACCAGTGCCGTGTATCAGCCACAGCGGGTGCGCCGTTGACGGCGCCGAGGCGACAGATGCGAGGCACCGCGACGCAGGCGATGCGGGACATCGCTGAGGAGCGGCAACGAAGCAGATGGCGCCTCGCCACCGTCAACCCGACGGGCTGCGAACTGGTGCCGCACCCGCTGTGGCTGATACACGGCACTAGACTCGAGACCGCTCCGCGATCTGCTTCAACCGCTGCTGCTTCGTCCGCACGAACCACTCCATGTGCCGCTCGAGAAAGAGGCGGTCGGCGAGGCGGCCGAGAAGACCGAGCGGCGCTTCCCAGGTGAGGACATCGCGCATCAGTGTGGCCTTGCCGCGCGGCTGGAATTCGTGGACGTGGCGCAGTGAGCGAAATGCGCCGCGCACCATTGCATCGACGAACCTTCGCGGCCGGTCCATCTCCACGATTTCTGCGGTCAGCCGCTGCCGGATGCCGAAATGGCGTCCCTCGAATGTGATCCGATCGCCGGCCTCGAGCAAGCCTGCCGTACGGCCCGGTTCCACGATCCGCTCGCCGGAAAACGCCGCGCTCGCCGCGTGCGCGCCAACGTCCCGCGCCAGGTCGAAACAGACCTCGACCGGCACCTCGATCCGCGTCTCGATCGTGGCCGAACCCATGGCAAAAACCGCTCGACTTTGTCACGATTGCCCGTTCTTTGCACGCCCGTCCGCGGAGGTTGCATGCGTACTGTCGTTCTGACCCTCGTCGTCCTTCTGATTCTCGGCGCCGCTACCTACTTCTTCATCGTCTACTCAGGGGTGATCTCGGTCGCCGCCGATCCCGGCGGAGGGGGCCTGCTCTCGTGGACCATGGACCACACCATGGATCACTCGGTCGACCGCCATTCGGCCGGAATCAAGGTGCCACCGCTCGATGACCCGGTGATGATCCAGGCCGCCGCGGGCGAATACGACCACACCTGCGCGTTCTGCCACGGTGCGCCGGGAAGGGACTCCGCCGGCTTCGTGGCCGGCATGGACCCCTCGCCTCCCGACTACAAGGACATCGGCAACGAGCAGTCGCCGCAGTTCATCTTCTGGGTGGCGAAAAACGGCGTGGAGATGACCGGAATGCCGTCATTCGCCAAGGAAGGCGACCAGAAGCTGTGGGCCTTCGTCGCCCTGATCAAGACGATGCCGAAGATGACGCCCGCGCAGTATCAGAATCTCGTGAGCCACGCCCCTGTCGGGAAAGACTGACCGCGCTCTCTATTCGGCTAGCAGGTCGACGATCCCGTGCACAGGGATGCGGAGCCAGTCGGGGCGATTGTTCAGCTCGTAGATGATCTCGTACATCGCCTTCTCCAGCAAATAGGCGTCGAGCAGCACCGCGAGCTCGTCGTTCGATGACGGCAGGTGCGCGGCGCCACGGCTCTCGTATAGATAGGCGCGCAGGAATGCTGCGCCGACCCATCGGTGCCAGAAGCGTCCCGCGGCCTCGAGGACGGCAATGTCCTCGGAGCGAATGACCGATCCCGGCGACTGCCCGAAGACCACGGCGAAGGGCGCGTAGTGAAACGACCGCAGCATGCCGGCGACGTCGCGCAGCGCGCTGCGCTTGAGGCGCCGCTCGCTCAACGGCCGGGCCGGCTCACCCTCGAAGTCGATGATCACGAAGTCGTTGCCGGTGTAGAGCACCTGGCCGAGGTGGTAGTCGCCATGGATGCGGATGCGCGCGCCGCCGATCCGTCCCTCGAGGACGCGATGCAGACGGCGCTGGATCTCCGGCTCGTACTCCAGCAGGAGCTCCGCTTCGGGGATGCCCTTCGCCCGGCGGCGGACGGCCGCCATGGCATGCACGGCCTGGGTCCGCATGTGCTGGTAGATCGACCGCTGGTAGTGCGGCGTGAAGGGCTCCGGCGCAAAGGCGGCGATGTCGTCGCGCGAGGCCAGTGCCAAATGCATCTGCGCCGTGCGGCGCCCGAGGAGCTCCGCGTCGGCGAGATAGCGTGCCAGGTATTCCATGGCCACGTCGGACGGCGATCCCTGCACCAGAGTCAGGACCGGCTCAGCCGGCGTGCCCGCGGCGATGGCCTCCGCCGCCCCCGGATCGCTGACCACGCGTTCGAAGAACTGGCTGATGGCGTCGAGCGTGAACCGCCATGCGTCGCCGTGGTTCGCGGTGAATCCCTGCAGCACCGCGAGCGTTGCCGGCTCTCCATTGGAACGATACTCGAGTGACCCTGCGATCCGCGGCACACTGCGGAAGGGCGTTTCCTCGGTGAGAAAGCGCGTGATCTCCAGGTCCGCGTTCATCCCGCTCTCCACGCGTCGGAAGAGCTTCAGGAAGAGGCGGTCGCCACCGTAGACGAGCGCCGTATTGCTCTGTTCTGCGCGGAGCACCTGCGCGCCGATTTCGCCCGTCCCGCGCAGCTCGCGGAAGGCGCGCAACGGCGTCCCGATCGCCGTCCCCTGGTCGCCCTTGAGATGACGGCGGCGGGCGATCACGTCGAGCAGCGCCTGCGCGAACGCGTCGTCGACGATCGATTCGTACAGCAGGCAGCCGTCGCGCAGCCGGGCGATCAACACCTGCGAGCGGTCGGAGTCGTCGGGCCGCTGCGGTGCGGTCATGCCGAGCGGCAGCAGGTAGCGCTCAGGTTCTCCCTCGGTGTACTCGATGTCGATGAGCACCAGGCAGGTGTCGCGCATGAGGGGGATGGAGTCGTGCACCTCGAAGCTGCGGACGGTGCGGTCCTTCGCCCCGAACCAGCGGCGCGAGCGGAGGTACCGGAGGACGGCCTCGCTCAGCTGGTTGCGCTGCCGGTCGGCGAAGAGCTCGCTCCAGGTGCGCGCCTGAATCAGCGGCACGTCTTCGGCGAGCGTGGCCTCCGACCGCTGCCGTTCGAGCGTGAACCAGTAGAAGGCGAACGGGCCGAGGTTGAGGAAGTACGGCCGGTCGCCAATCTCCGGGAAGCGCGTGCCACCCGAGAGCTCGACCGGAACCATTCCCCGGTAGGCCGAGAGGTCGATCTCGAAGCACTGCACGAGGCGGGAGAGGTTGGCCACGACGAGGATCTCCTCGTCGTCGTAATGGCGGACGAAAGCCAGGATCTTGCGGTTGTCGGGGTAGAGGAACTCCATCGATCCGCGCCCGAATGCGCGGAAGCGCTTGCGGTTGGCGATGAGCCGCTTCATCCACCAAAGCAGCGAAGACGGGTTCGACTGCTGCACCTCGACGTTGACCTGTTCGTAGTGGTAGTGGGGATCGATGATCACCGGCAGGAACAGCCGCTGCGGATTGGCGCGCGAGAAGCCCGCGTTGCGGTCGGCGCTCCACTGCATCGGCGTCCGCACGCCGTTGCGGTCGCCGAGGTAGATGTTGTCGCCCATCCCGATCTCGTCGCCGTAGTAGATGATCGGCGTACCGGGGAGCGAGAAGAGCAGACCGTTGAGCAGATGGATGCGCGGCCGGTGGTTCTGCAGCAGCGGCGCGAGGCGGCGGCGGATCCCCGTGTTGATCCGTGCCTCCTTGTCGGTGGCGTACATACGCCACATGTAGTCGCGGTCCTCGTCCGTGACCATCTCCAGGGTCAGCTCGTCGTGATTGCGGAGGAACATGGCCCACTGGCAGTTGTCGGGAATGGACGGCGTCTGGGCCATGATGTCGATGATCGGGAAACGGTCTTCCTGCGCCAGTGCCATGTACATGCGCGGCATGACGGGAAAGTTGAACGCCATGTGGCACTCGTCGCCATCGCCGAAATAGGGACGCGAGTCTTCCGGCCACTGGTTCGCTTCCGCCAGGAGCATGCGCCCGGGAAATTCGGCGTCGAGCCGGGCACGCAGCTTCTTCAGGAACGTGTGCGTCTCCGGAAGGTTCTCGCACGTCGTCCCCTCGCGCTCGTAGAGGTAGGGGATGGCGTCGAGCCGGAAGGCGTCGACGCCGAGCTTGAGCCAGAACTCCATGACCCTGAACATGGCCTCGTGCACCGCCGGGTCGTCGTAGTTGAGGTCGGGCTGATGCGAGTAGAAGCGGTGCCAGAAATATTCGTTCGCAACGTGATCGAACGTCCAATTGGATGGCTCGAAATCCTGGAAGATGATCCGCGTGTCCTGGTAGCGCTCGGTGTTCTTGTTCCAGACGTACATATTGCGCAGCTTGCT
>DATFUW010000601.1:0-5526 GCA_035260605.1 Thermoanaerobaculia bacterium
GGATCAACCTCGAGGACGTCACGGTCTCGATGACGATCAATTCGACGGCGCCGATCGCGCTCGCGATGTATCTGGCGGTGGCGGAGAAGCATGGGGCGGACTGGAAGAAGATCTCCGGGACCCTGCAGAACGACATTCTCAAGGAGTACATCGCGCAGAAGGAGTACATCTTCCCGCCGCGTCCTTCGATGCGCCTGATCACCGACACGTTCCGCTACTGCGCCGAGAACGTGCCGAAGTACAACACGATCTCCATCAGCGGCTATCACATCCGCGAGGCCGGCTCGACGGCGCTGCAGGAACTGGCCTTCACGCTGCGCGACGGGATGGAGTATGTGGAGTACGGCGTGCGCGCGGGGCTGGACATCGATGAGTTCGCGCCGCGCCTGTCGTTCTTCTTCAACTCGCACAACGACCTGTTCGAGGAAGTGGCGAAGTTCCGGGCGGCACGCCGCGTCTGGGCGAAAGTCATGCGCGACCGTTACGGTGCGAAAGATCCGCGCTCGTGGACGCTCCGGTTCCACACCCAGACCGCCGGATGCTCGCTGACGGCGCAGCAGCCGTACAACAACATCGTCCGCGTGGCCATCCAGGGTCTGGCGGCGGTCCTCGGCGGAACGCAGTCGCTGCACACCAACTCGCTCGACGAGACGCTCGCCCTGCCGACGGAGAAGGCGGCGCGGATCGCCCTGCGGACGCAGCAGATCCTGGCGCACGAGTCGGGTGTGATCAACACCGTCGATCCCCTCGGCGGCTCGTATTTCGTCGAGGAACTGACGGACCGCATGGAGCGTGGCTGCTTCGATTACATCGAGAAGATCGATCAGTTCGGCGGGATGGTCGAGGCCATCGAGGCTGGATTCCCGCAGCGCGAGATCTGGGACGCCGCCTATCAGTACCAGCGGGCCATCGACGCCAACGAGAAGATCGTCGTCGGCGTCAACGGCTTCCGGAGCGAACAGGAAGAGCCGTACGAGATTCTCACCATCGACGAGGCGGTGACCGGGCTGCAGCTCGATTCACTGAACCGCGTCCGGAAATCGCGCGGTGCGCGGCAGGTCGAGCAGTCGCTCGAACGCCTGCGCAACGGCGCGCGGGACCCGAACGCCAACACCATGCCGCTGATTCTCGACTGCGTGAAGGCCTACGCCACGGTCGGCGAGATCTCCGACGCCTTCCGCGAAGTCTTCGGGACCTATCAGGAGCCCGCGTTGTTCTAGCCGATCGGCGTCAGGAGAAGGTAATGCGGATATTGTTTGCAGTCGGACTGATCGTACTCGCGCTCGGGATTGCGTCGCTCTTCGTGCCCATCCCCACGCGGCAGCATCACGGGATCAAGGCGGGGAACATCTCGGTCGGTTTCGAGACCACCGAGCGGCATAAGGTCGCGCCGGCCGTCACCGCGGCTCTGATCGGCGCCGGCGCCGTGCTGATGATCGCCGGCGGCATGCGCCGCCGAACCTGAGATCTGGTGCCGCCCGCCGGATCCCGCTATAATCGCGCCTCGATGATCACCGCTGCCCGCTCGTTTTTTGGCTTTCCCATCTTCATCAGAGCGGGCTCGGCGACCGTGTAGACACAATCACAACGACGACGAAGCCCGCTCCTGAAAAGGCAGCGGGCTTTTTGTTTCTGGAGGAAATGATGCGAGTGGCATATCAGGGCGAACGCGGTGCATTCAGCGAGAGCGCAGCAAGGCGGCTGCTCGGGCCGGAAATCGACGGCATTCCCTGCCGGACGTTCGAGCAGATGTTCGCCAGCGTGCGGACGGGCGAGTCCGACTGCTGCGTCGCGCCGATCGAGAACAGCCTCGCTGGCTCGATCCACCGGAATTACGATCTGCTGCTCGACTCCTCGTTCACCGTCGCAGGAGAGACGAGCCTGCGGATCATCCATAGCCTGATCGCCGCGCCGGGCATCGAGCTCGAGCAGATCCGCCGCGTGTACTCGCATCCCGTGGCCCTCGCGCAGTGCACGCGGTTCTTCGCCGCCCGGCCGCACGTCGAACCCATGCCCGTCCATGACACTGCCGGCGCCGTGCGCATGGTCCTGGAGCGCGGCCTGCCCGACGAGGCTGGGATCGCTTCCGCGGCGGCCGCCGAGATCTACGGCGGCCGCGTAGTCCTGCAAAGCGTCGAGGACAACGTCCAAAACTTCACGCGCTTCCTGCTGCTCGTCCCACCCGAACGCGCGGAATCGATCGTTCCGCTCGACACCGGCCGGCGCTGGAAGACGTCGATCATTTTCCGCATGCCGAACCGGCCCGGAGCGCTGTTCCGAGCCCTCGGCGCGTTCGCCATCTTCGAGATCGATCTGTCGAAGATCGAGTCGCGCCCGGTCGAAGGCCGCCCCTGGGAGTATTCGTTCTATCTCGACCTCAACGGCAGGGCCGGCGACACGAATGTCGCACGGGCGCTCGACAACCTCAGAGAAATGGCCGAAATGGTTCGGGTCCTGGGGTCATATCCAACGCGGTGGTAAAGTTGTGAGGTCCGTCACTTTTAAAAGCCAGCAATTGGATAATATCGAGACCTGAAAGGAAGGGTCCTCCCATGCGGCTTCGTCTTCTGTTTGTGTGTCTTCTGATTATTGCAACTTCTGCATTTGGAAAAGATCTTTATCTGAGCATCGGTGGAAGCGTGGGCGTGTTCCGCACCGACATGCGGGTCTTCAATCCATCGGCGACGAAGGACATCCAAATCCAGGCGTACTACCTCCCGGTCGGCAACGCCGACAACACGGCGGTACAGCCAGTGTCCTTCACCGTTCCGAAGCGGCAGATGGTCAGCTACGACGACGTCGTCGGCTCACTGTTCCACTCCGGGAACATCGGAGCGATTCGCCTGAAGTCGGACGATGATTTCGTGGCCACGCAGCGCATCTTCGCCACGCAGGTGTCGAGCCAGTCGTGTGCGATCTCCGGAACGCTCGGTCAGTTCGTTCCGGGACTCGACGTCTCGACGGCGATGAAGCAGGCCGTGCTGATCCAGCTCAAGTCGGGCGGCAACTTCCGCACGAACATCGGCGCGGTCAATCCCAACCCGGTGCCGGCGAACGTCACATGGCGGCTGTACGACAAGAGCAACAATCTCGTTGCCACGGGCACACCGGTGGTGATGCCGCCGATGGCCGTGATCGCGCCGACGAACGTCGCCAGCCAGTTTTTCTTCAATCCCGGCTCGGCCGACCTGAGCGACGCCTGGGTGAGCTTCGTCTCGGATCAGCCGATCTTCGCCTACGCCTCGGTGGTCGATAACGGCACGACCGATCCGACGTTCATTCCCATGGCGGCCGATTCGGGCGCCCCGCCGATCGGACCGACGGCCAAGGTCTACAACGTGAGCGAACGCGACTTCACGATCACCATCACGCCGCGGATCGTGTCCACCGATCTCAGTGTCGGTGATCACGTGACGTTCCACATCACCGTTGCGGACTCGAATCACGGCTTCGAGCTGGTCGATCCGAACGGAAACGTGCTCCTCGATCCGCAAACCTACAGTCCCGGCGCGACCATCGACCGGACGTTCACCGTGACCGCAGAAGGGACGTACAACTACTTCTGCGCCAACCCCTCCTGCGGGTTCGGGCATGACAGCATGGTCGGTTCGTTCGACGTCGGCTCTTCCAGC
The DNA here is from genome assembly GCA_035260605.1 of Thermoanaerobaculia bacterium. Classification (GTDB taxonomy): domain Bacteria; phylum Acidobacteriota; class Thermoanaerobaculia; order Gp7-AA8; family Gp7-AA8; genus Gp7-AA10. The sequence continues at coordinate 3,633 of DATFUW010000601.1, forward strand.
AATCCGGGCGGCCCGTATTACTGAGCCACCCTCGAGCTATCGGGCACACCCGCCGCGTTTCTGCTAATCTGTTGGATGCGCAGAACGTGGCGGGTGTGATGGAGCTTCTGCAGTTCGCAAAGAGCCGCCGAGGCGGAGAGCTGATTGGGATCCTGGTCCTGGCGGCCGGACTGACCCTCGGCGCGGCGCTCGTCACCTACCATCCGGACGACTCCTCCGCCTTCTACACCTCGACGAACAGCACGATCGCCAACGCCATCGGGTACTACGGCGCGACGATCGCCTGGATCTTCGCCGGCTTCTTCGGTCTGGCCAGCCTGCTTTTCCCGGCAGCCCTGGTCATCATCGGCTGGCAGCGATTCTGGGGCAGAGAGCTCGAGTTCTTTCAGACGAAGCTGATCGGTTCCATCACGCTGATCACCGCCACGCCGCCGCTGCTCGAGCTGGCGCTCGGGAAGATCTGGATCCGCGGTGCGCTGCTGGCCAGCGGCGGCTATCTCGGCCAGCAGATGGACCTCGCGGCAACGACCAATCTGAACCGTGGCGGGGCCGCGATTCTCTTCGGGACGATGTTCCTCGTCGGGCTTCTGCTGGCGACGCGGATGAGTCTCGCCGCGCTCTTCCTCGCTCTGCGCGACCGGCTGGCCGCGCTCGGACGGGCGCTGTCGCTGCAGTGGTCGCGCGTGACCGAGCGCCGGCGCAAGGAGAAGATGAAAGAGGCGATCGTCCGCAAACACCGCGACTCCGCGGAAGGAGCACCGCTGCGGCTCGTCGAAAGCGTGGCGGGGGCCACTCCCGCCGCCGGACCCGTGGTGCGCGAGGTTCGCGGCGCCGGACGCTTTCAGATCCGCAAGGTGACGAAAGCGGACCTGCGAAAGGCGGCCGAGGCGCTGGCGCAGCAGGAGACGCACGACCCGTTCGCTCTCTATGCCGGAAGCAGCACGGCCGCCCCCGTCATGGACGAGATGGAAGGCGCTGGATTCGAGGAGCCGCTCTTCCTCAATCCGCACCCGCGGCCGCGCCCGCAGGTGCCGCGTCCGGCGACGCGCAAGCCGCGCGACACGCGGCGGGAACCGCGGCGCGGAAACGATCTCCTCCCGCCGGTGTCGCTGCTGATCGCCGGGCCGAAGCAGGATCAGATCGGCGACGAGATCCACCGGAAGTACCTCGAGGTCGGCCGGCTGATCGAAGAGCGCTGCCGCGAGTTCTCCGTCGAGGGAGAAGTCACGGCCTATCACCCCGGACCGGTCGTGACCACGTTCGAATTCAAACCGTCCGCCGGCGTGAAATACGCCAAGGTGGTGAACCTCGGTGACGATCTCGCGCTTGCGCTGAAGGCGGAGTCGATCCGCATCGAGCGCATCTCCGGATCGTCGACCGTGGGAATCGAGGTGCCGAACCGCAACCGCGAGGCGATCCTGCTGCACGACACCATCGACACCGACGTCTTCGCGCAGTCGTCGACGCTGCTGACGATGGCCCTGGGCAAGGACATTCACGGGGACCCCGTGGTCACCGATCTCGGACGGATGCCGCACCTGCTCGTCGCCGGCGCTACCGGCGCGGGCAAGTCGGTCGGTCTCAATTCCATGATCATCTCCATGCTTTACAAGGCGCTCCCGCGCCAGCTCCGGATGCTGATGATCGATCCCAAGATGGTCGAGCTGAAGATCTACGAGGACATCCCGCACCTGCTGCATCCGATCGTCACCGACCCGAAGCTGGCCTCGAACGCCCTGATCTGGGTCGTGTCGGAGATGGAAAACCGCTACCGCACGCTGGCCGAATGCGGCGTGCGGAACATCGATCAGTACAATGCGCTGCTCAAGGACCCCGAGGCGCTGCACCGCGCGCGCAAGGTCCCCGAGGACGGTGCGCCGTCGCCCGACCCGAT
>DATFUW010000602.1:0-2468 GCA_035260605.1 Thermoanaerobaculia bacterium
GGATGGTCGTAGTGGCGCGGGCAAGTCCACTGTCGCGGCTGCACTCGCCGATCTGCTGCAAGCAACGGTGATTCCGACGGACGACTTTTACGCGGCCGAGATACCCGATGACGGATGGGAGGCCCGCGCGGCCGCAGCGCGCGCGCGCGACGCGATCGACTGGCGACGCATGCGCAGGAGCGCGCTCGATCCGTTGCTCGCTGGGCAGCCAGCGGTCTGGCATCCATTCGATTTCGCTGCCGGCCCGCGCCGAGACGGGACGTATCGTATGTCTCCGCAGACCGTGAGGCGCGAGCCGGCACCGGTCGTCATTCTCGATGGTGCGTATTCGGCGCGGCCGGAACTCGACGACGTGATCGACGTGTCCGTTTTGATCGACATTCCGACAGATATGCGGTTGGCCCGACTCGCCGCGCGCGAGGAGCCGGAGTTTCTCGCGGCCTGGCACGAGCGTTGGGATGCCGCGGAGGACTACTACTTTGCGCAGGTGCGACCGCGCAGCGCCTTCGACCTTGTCGTCACTGGCTGAGACAACGGTCGGTGCGCCGCTGCGCAGGACAATCCTCAATGCGCGTGCTGCCGAATCGCCACAGGCCTCTCTGAATAGATTCGGCGCAACCAGGCGGTACACCGACACCGTGATGCTGAAAGCAGCTTGGCTAGACGGCTGGCGAGGCGCAGTTCGCGGAGGGAAGTCACCCAACGTGCTCGCACGAGCAGTCCTGCTCGTGATGCTCGTCGCGGTACCGCGCGCAGCGACTATCGCACAAGCCTCACGCGATTTCCCCGAGGGCGCCGCGGTTCTCAGAACGTGGTTCCATCACATCCAGCGTGACGAGCTCGACTCGCTGCCGGCCCTGTTGGCGCCCGACTTCGTCTTTGTCACCGACGGCGCCCGGTTCGATCGGAAGATGTTCGTGGCCATGATCAAGGGACTCGGGATCAGCCATCCCCGTGTCCACCTGTCGAACCTCGCCACCCATCGATCGGGAGACGTCGGGTACCTCGTCTACGACCGTGTGGAATCGTTCGAGTCGCATGGCACCACGAAGGTCGTACCAGAAACGGGTACGATAGTGCTCGCGCGAACCGGCGCGCGATGGCTCATCGAGCTCTGGACGACGACCTCGCCGCCGCACTGATGGCCAATGGCGCTCGGCCACTGCAAGGGCGGCCGCGCTGTACGTCGCCCACGGCAGCCGTCAACTCCTGGCACCCGCGCCATTCGACATCACGCTTTCGCCGGCGTTCGTAATACCTGTGGGGCGAACCTGCCACCACGTGGCCGTAGAGGCCAGCCGCTTGACCCTCCCCCGATCTTGTAGACACCTCAATAACCCTGGAAGCAGGTTCTGGGGGGAGGTGTGTGATGACATCGAAGCGAAGAGAATCGCGGTCAGGGGGTGAGCCCCCGCGGACGCGGCGCCGGTTCAGGGCAAGCGTTCAAGCTGGAGGCGGTGCGGCCACGGGAAGTTGATGAGCGACAACGCTGGTGCCGCGACCGCAACCGGCGGTCCTTGCGCTCTCCGAAACGCAGTGTACTTTGTGTCGCAAAGTGCACGGAGAATGCTATGCCTGTATCCCTGAAGCGCAATACCGTCATCGTCGCCCTCCTCGCCGTCGTCTTCTACTGCTTCTTCATGTTCACGAAGCACGATCCGGCCCTACGAAACGTGATTCCATTCGGAGTCGATCCGTACGATGCGGTCGGGTCGTTCGGCGTCCTTGTCGGGTCCCTGGTTTCCATCCTCGCGCTCGTTCGCGCCTTCCATCCCTACGGAGGTACGACGCCATCCGCCGCGCGGCATCTCTACCTTCTTCGCGCGCAACTTGCGGTTGTCCTCGTGGTAGGCCTAACGCTCGTCGCGGACGTCGCGGCGTTGATGCATCGTCCGTCGGCGTGGGTGCGCGCGCCGTCCCGCGCCGAGCTCTTGGTGTTGCTGATTGGCATGGTTGCGCTCACCGGCCTGGTGCTCACGGTGATTCTCGCCTCGGCGCGGCGCGGTACCGCGACGCATGGCCGCCGTTGGGCGCTTCCGGGAGTCGTCGTCCTCGTCTTCCTGGTTGCGCTGACACTCTACCCCGAGCGCCTCATCGAACAGACGACAGCTCATCTGTTCACGATCTTGCTCGCAGATCTTCTGCTCTTCGTCGAGCTCCGCCTGCTCTTGCCAACGCTCCTGCCCGACGACGGATTGCCTTCGCCTTCACACGGGAAACGCGGGTCTCGGTCGGGCTTCTATGGCTGGGGAGGTGTCGCGTTGACGGGTCTCCTGATCGGCTCACTGCTGTTCGTCGGAGAAATGAGCGAGGGAGGCGGTCAGAGGCCGCCGACCGCCCGACTGGTGCTTGTCGCATCCGTCTTCATCGGTCTTGCTACTGCAGGGCTCTTGATCGCCTACGCATTCGTACGTGCACCGCTCGGCCTGTGGCAGTCGGATTGAAGTACCCGCGGCGCGGATCGTCCG
>DATFUW010000603.1:0-3229 GCA_035260605.1 Thermoanaerobaculia bacterium
GCCACATGCCGGCTGAGAGCCGGCGCTACATGCCGGCGCTACATGCCGGCGCTACATGCCGGGTTTCAGGCCGCGCTCTTCGAGGAGAGGCTCGACAATCGGGTCGCGGCCGCGGAACTCGCGGTACATGTGCGCCGGGTCTTCCGATCCGCGTTTCGCCAGCACCATCTCACGGAACCGCTGTCCGTTGGCCCGCGTCATCCCGCCGTGCTCCTTGAACCAGTAGTACGCGTCGTCATCGAGCACTTCGCTCCATAGATACGCGTAGTAGCCGGCCGCGTATCCGCTGCCCCAGATGTGCGAGAAGTAGGTCGTGTGGTAGCGCGGCGGCACCTCGGGCATGTCGATCTTGTAGTGCGCCAGGGCCGCCGGCTCGAAGGTGTTCACGTCCTGCATCGGCGCGTCGGCAGGCAGCAGATGCCACGCCATGTCGAGCAGCGCCGCAGCGAGGTACTCGGTGGTGGCGAATCCCTGATTGAACGTCCCCACCTTGCGGATCTTCGCCACGAGCGCCTTCGGCATCGGCTTGCCGGTCTTGTAGTGCTTCGCGTAGTTCGCGAAGACAGCCGGCTCGAGCGCCCAGTGCTCGTTGAACTGAGACGGAAACTCGACGAAGTCGCGCGGCGTCCCGGCGAGCCCCGGATAGGTGATGTTCGAGAACATGGCGTGCAGCGCGTGTCCGAACTCGTGGAACATCGTCGTCACGTTCGTGAAGCTGAGGAGCGCCGGCTGCCCCGGGGCGGGCCTGGTGAAGTTCTCCGTGTTCGTGACCACCGGCTTCGTGCCGAGGAGCTTGCTCTGTCCGACGAAGCCGCTGGTCCAGGCACCGCCGGCCTTGTTCGAGCGGGCGAACGGATCGATGTAAAAGAGCGCCAGCGGTGAGCCGTCGGTGTCGAGGACTTCGAAGACGCGGACGTCGGGGTTGTAGACGGGGATGTCCTTGCGCTCCTTGAACGTGATGCCGTAGAGCTTGTTGGCGGCGAAGAAGAGTCCGTCGCGCAGGACGCGGTCGAACTCGAAGTAGGGGCGGATCTGCGCGTCGTCGAGGTCGTACTCCGCCTTGCGGACCTGCTCGGCGTAGTACTGCCAGTCCTGGGGGCCGAGCTTGAACCCGCCGTGCTGTTTGTCGATGAGCTTCTGCATGCGCGCCGCTTCGTCGCGAGCCTTGGCCGTGGCGGCCGGCACCATGTCGGTCATCAGCTTCAGCGCGTTCTCCGGCGTTTTGGCCATCTCGTCATCGAGGTTGTAGGCGGCGAAGGTCGGGAAACCGAGGAGTTTGGCGCGTTCGGCGCGGAGCTTCGCCATCCGCTCCACGATGGCCCGCGTGTCGTATTCACCACCGTGCTGCCCGCGCTGGGAGGATGCGTTGTGCAGCCGCGTCCGCATGTCGCGGTTGCGCAGAAACGTGAGGGCCGGCTGCTGTGTGGTGTTCTGCAGGGTGATCAGCCATTGGCCATCGACCTTGTGCTCCCTGGCCTTCTCCGCCGCTGCGGCGAGATCGCCGTCGGGCAGACCGGCGAGCAGCGACTTCTCGTGGACCACGACCGCGGAGGCGTTCGTATCGCCGAGGACGTTCTTGCGGAACTCGGTGGTGAGCTGCGAGAGCTCGCGATTGATTCCGCGCAGCGTCTGCTTGTCGGCGTCGGAGAGGAGGGCGCCTGCGCGGACGAAGTCCTTGTAGTCCTGTTCCACGAGGCGCTTCTGCTCCGCATCGAGGTTCAGCGTGTCGCGCTGGTCGTAGATGGCCTTGATCCGTGCGAAGAGGTTCGGGTTGAGGCTGATGGCGTCGCGGTGGGCGGACAGCTTCGGCGCTTCCACGCCCTGCAACTTCTGAATCTCCGGACTCGTATTCGATTGCGCCATGCCGAAAAACACGCGCGATACCCTGGCCAGCAATTGACCGGACCGCTCCATCGCCTCGATGGTGTTGGCGAACGTGGGGGGATCGGGGTTGTTGGCGATCGCCTCGACCTCCGCCAGATCCTGCTTCATCCCTTCGTCGAGGGCCGGCTGGTAGTCCGATTCCGTGATCTTGTCGAACGGCGGCGCCTGAAACGGCAGCGTGCTCGACGTCAGAAACGGATTGGTATCGGCAGCCACAGAACCGGCGACAAACAGCAGAAGGCAGGGCAGAATGCGCGCGTGCTTGTTCATGGCGGGCACAGCATATTCGATTTGAAGATGGTCCTCGCATGCCTGCTGCTCCTCGCCGTCCCCGCGGCGGCGCAACAGGCGGAGGTCCACATCCAGCGCGTCGCGGTGCCACCAACGATCGACGGGGCCGTGTCGCCGGAGGAGTGGAAGGATGCCACGCGGATCGACCGCTGGTACGAGGTGAAGCCGGGCGACAACACCGAGCCGAAAGTGCGCACCGTCGGATTCCTCGGCTACGACGCGCATTTTCTCTACGTGGCCTTCATCAACGACGACCCGAACCCGAAGGCCATCCGAGCGCCGTACGCCGACCGGGACAACATCGACGGAGGGACGGATCTCCTCGCTGCGTTACTCGGCGGGCAAAGAACAGACGTGGGGGATCATCCTCTACCGCAACTATCCGCGGGACCGGCGCTACCAAATCATGCGGATCGAATTGTCTGATCTGCCTGCTGCCGCGCCTGACGGGGCTGCACGATCTCCCCTCGTCGTCGCACGTCACCGTGGCGCCGTACACGAACATCTCACGGAGTGAAACTCCCGCGGGCTCGACGAACGATTCGCAGGCTGGCGCCGACGTGAAGTGGACGCCGAACGCGCACGTGGCGGTGGACGCGACGATCAATCCCGACTTCTCGCAGATCGAATCCGACACGGCGGCGATCACCACGAATCAGCGCTTTGCCGTCTTCTTCCCCGAGAAACGGCCGTTGACGGAGGGCGATTCTTCACCGCGCGCGTGGAGCGCCTCAAGGCTTGCCCCACCCACCCGCTCTTCCCTCTGCGGCTCGATCATCACCTTGATCCACCCCTCCTCGCTGGCTTCCCCTCGTATCGCAACGGCGGCGTGGCCGCCGCGCTCCGGATGCGGCTACGATGCCCTGGTGCACGAACTCATTCCGCGTCTGACGCGCTTCTTCACGCAACTGATCAGCGAGACGAACGGACTCTCGCTCGCCGACACGCTCGTCCTGGCGCATCAGGCTCCGCAGATGGAGTCCGATCCGCAGATGGCGCAGGCCATCCGCGAGTTCCACTCGCTCGTGGCCCGCGCGCCGCTTCGGGATCCGCT
>DATFUW010000604.1:0-2425 GCA_035260605.1 Thermoanaerobaculia bacterium
CGACCGATCTTCGGCCGGAACTCTGCATCGGCATCCGCACGCGCGTGAGGTAGCGCTCGACCACGCGCGTGCGGATGCCGATGCAGTGTTCCGGCCGAAGATCGGTCGGGTTCTTCACCCCTTCGGCGATCTCTCCGAATACTTCCAGCGCGTCGTCGCCCATCGAGACGTAGAGGTCGTACAACGCCGCCTTGGTATCCGCCGGAACACCGAAGGCTTCGAAGATGCGGTCGATGTGCTCGGGAAAGGCCATCACGAACGAGTCCTGCTGCCCGCGTACCGGGCCGACTCAGGCCGCCACACGCTCGCGTGCGGCATCGAGCAGCCGCTGCACGTCGCCGACGGAGGTGATGTCGGCCAGTCCGCTGCGGATGTCCCTCCCGTGGACAATCCCTTTCGAAAACCACCCGATGACCGTCCGGGCCTTGTGCAGCTTCCACTTGTCGGGCTGCGGCGCGCGGTCGATCTTGGACAGATAGCGCTGCATGGCCTCGATGCGGCGGTGCAACTCGTCCTGCTCCGGCCGCGATGCCCCGCTCCACGACGCCACGATGTCCCGGAAGATGAACGGATTGTGCAGCGCAGCGCGGCCGATCATCACGCCGTCCACGCCCGTCTGCTCGAACATGCGCGCAGCATCGGCGGCCGTCTTCACGTCGCCGTTCCCCCAGACCGGGATGCGCAGGTGCTGCTTCACGTGTGCGATGTAGGCCCAGTCGCTCGCGCCGGTGTAGGCCTCGTTCCGCGTGCGCCCGTGAATGGCGATCGCCGCCACGCCGATCTCTTCGAAGCGCTGCAGCAGCGGGAGCACGTCGTCGCTTTCCCATCCCTTCCGCACTTTCACCGTGACGGGGATCTGCACGCGGCGGCGGATCTTCTCCACCACGGCCGCGGCACGGTCGAAGTCCTTGAGCAGCGCCGATCCGGCGCCGTTGTTGACCACCTTGCGCACCGGGCAGCCCATGTTGACGTCGACGATGTCGACGCCCTGCTCCTCCACGATCGCCGCCGCGTCGTCCATCCGGTCCGGATTGCCGCCGTAGATCTGAATGGACACCGGCCGCTCGGCCTCGGAAAAGGCGAGCATCTGCTTCGAGCGCGTGTTGTTGCGGGTCAGCCCTTCCGCGGAGATGAATTCCGATACGACGAGTCCCGCCCCGCCGAGTTCCTTGATGAGCGAGCGGTAATACGTGTCGGTGACCTCTGCCATCGGCGCGAGCGCGAGTGGCGGGTCGATGCGCACGTTCCCGATCGTGAATGGCGAAGCCGGCCGGATCATCGGAATGCAGTGTAACGCGCGCCCGCGGTCCTGATGTTCCTGACCGGCAAAGCAGGGAGCTGCCGTGCCGGGCTGCGGGCGAGGGTCGCAGTCACGGTCGCGCGTGACTGCAGACGAAGAAGAGCTTCACGGTCCTGGCCTCCGAGTAGGGGTCGAACCGCAGCACCTCGATGGGGACGAGTCCCGCCGCTGCCAGGGCCTCGACCATTTCGCGCTCCGACCAGGCGCGTTGTTCGCGGCGCTCGTGGATCCGCACGCGCCGGCCGCCGGCTTCCGCCCACCCGCTCACCATCGCCTGGGCCGTCCGGTCGCGCGCCCGGTATTTCGTCGCCATCTCCAGGTGGTAATCCGCTCCGTCCGCCACGAACGGCTCGCTGCTCCCCCAGATCTCCGGATAGATGTCGGGATGATTGATGTCGAACAGCAACAGGCCGTCGGCATCGAGCACGGCGGCGGCGCCCCGAAAGGCCGCCGTCAGGTCGGCCGCGCTCTTGAGGTGATTGAGGCTGTCGTAGAGACACGTCACCCGCGCGAACGTTCCGCGCAGCGGCAGCGCGCGGATGTCCCCGGCGGCGAGCGCGCGTGCGCGGCCCTGCGCGATCCGCAGCATGGGAAGCGACAGATCGACGCCGAACGAGCGGTACCCGAGCGAGGCGAAGTACTCCATGGCCAGCCCGGTCCCGCACGCCAGATCGAGATGCGTCTTGACCCGCGCCGGATGGCGCTCGAGCACGCGCCTCAGCAGGCGGCGAAGCGACCGGAAGAACCGCTCGCCGAGCGCCTGATCGTAGGCGTAGGCGAAGGCGCCGTAGGCCTCCGAAGGCGACGAGGAACGAGGAACGCCGAGCGACGCACGTCCTCTTCCTCGCCGTTCACCGCTCATCGTTCAGGGTTCGTCCTTCCATTCGTAAAAGCCTCGCCCTGTCTTCTTCCCCAGCTTTCCCTCCCGCACCATCTCGCGCAGAATCTGTGGCGGCTCGAAGCGTTCGCCGAGCTTCGAGGCCAGGTATTCGGCGATGTCCAGGCGGACGTCGAGACCGACGAGATCGGAAAGGCGCAGCGGTCCCATGGGGTGGTTGTAGCCGAGTTCCATCGCCCGGTCGATGTCCTCGGCCGAGGCGACGCCTTCCTCGAGCATCCGAATCG
>DATFUW010000605.1:0-19871 GCA_035260605.1 Thermoanaerobaculia bacterium
GCTGGTCGTCCGCGCGAGCCGGTCGAGGAGCGCCGGGGCCCGCGACGCAGCGATCGCGGCCAGCGGATTGAGCCCGTCGGCCTGCTCCGCGGGGTCGGCGCGCAGAAGATCGCGGCTCCACTCGGGCTTGATCCGGACGCACTCCAGATGGACCTCGGGACCGGGATCAAAGGAGCGGACCGCGCGCACCGGTCCGATGACGATCAACTCCGGATCGATCGCCGGCCCATCCGCCCTCCGGCGCGTTTGAAAGCAGAGGCTGACGCCAGGCTCGGGCAGGATCCGATGTCCGCCGGGAGGCATCGTCCATGCGGCCGCGCGCGGTCGGGAGTAGATCCATACCCGGTCGGCGATGTCTGCGAGATCGGCGGGAACGCCGTATTCGCGATAGCCACCGAGCCGGTACGTGGGAACTTCGGACACTGCGGCTCGATTATAGGAAGGCGATGCCTTGGCGAATGCTCGCGGACCTGACGGCGATCGCGCATTTGGCGTTCGTTGTCTTCGTCGTCACAGGAGGTTTTCTGGTTCTCCGGCGGCCATGGGTGGCCTGGCTGCACGTGCCGGCGGCGGTCTGGGGCGCGTTGATCGAAGTCATGAACTGGGAATGCCCGCTGACGGGGTGGGAAACCGACTTCCGGATTCGAGCCGGACAGCAGGGGTACAGCGGTGATTTCCTCAGCCACTGGATCTTCGGGCTGCTGTATCCGGCCGGGCTGACGCGGGGGATGCAATTCGCAATCGCGCTGTTCGTCGTGGTGCTCAACGGCGGGATTTACGCGCTGGCGATCGCGCGGTCTCGGCGGCCTCGATGAGCGAAGCCTCTGGCGCGGCCGTATACTTTGTGCTACAAAGTACTTCGTGCAATACGACACTGCCATCGTCGGCGCCGGCCTCGCCGGCCTCCACCTGGCCCATCTCCTCGGAAGCCGCGGCCTTCGTGTCGTGCTCATCGACCGCCGCCCCTCCATCGCCACCCCCATCCACACCACCGGCATCTTCGTCCGCAGGACGTGGGAGGACTTCCCACTCCCCGAAGAACAGCTCGGACCTCCGATCCGCGACGTCATCCTCCATTCGCCTGCGCTCCGCCGCCTCACGCTCCGCTCCGCGGCCGACGAGTTCCGCATCGCGCGCATGGAGTGGCTCTACCTCGCGCTGCTCGAGCGCTGCAGCCGAGCCGGCGTCGCCTGGATCCCCGGCGCGGCCTTCCTGTCGTGGCAGCCGGGAGAGCTGGCCTTCGTCCGCCGCGGACTGCGCATCCGCTGCGCCGCGCGCTTCGTCGTCGGCGCCGACGGCGCGCGCTCGGCCGTCGCCGCACAGCTCGGTCTGGACCGCAATCGCGAGTTCCTCGCCGGAGTCGAGCAGGTCGTCGCCTGTTCCGCGCCGCCTGCGCTCCACTGCTTCCTCGACCCGCAGCTCGCGCCCGGCTACATCGGCTGGATCGCCGCCGACGGGCGGACGGCGCACATCGGCCTCGCCGGATATCCCTCGCGCTTCGATCCGTCGAGCGCGCTGGCGGAGTTTCGCGCGCGCGTGGCGCACATCGCCGACGGCGCGGTCCTGGAGCGGCGCGGCGGCCTCATCCCGGTGAACGGGATCCTGCGGCGGATCGCGAACGGATCGGGACTCCTGGTCGGTGACGCGGCAGGCGCGGTCTCGCCGCTCACGGCAGGCGGATTCGATGCCGCCCTGCGGCTCTCCGCGTTCGCCGCCGACGTCGTCACCGGCTTCCTCGACCGCGGCGATCCCGCGGTCCTGCGCACGTACGACGGTGCGCGCCTCCGATCGCAGACCTTCGTCCGCCGCTGCCTGCGCCGGGCGATGCGCGTGCCGTGGCCGTCGGCGTTGATCGAGGCGGGCTTCGACATGCTGGAGCCGCTCGCGCGCCGCGTGTTTTTCGGACGGGGCCTCAGCCTCGCGGCGTGAGCCCGCGCAGCCATGCCGCGAACTCCGGCTTGCCGTGCTCCTCGGCGATCTCCACCGCGCTCTTCCCTTCGTCCGTCGTGGCGCGCGCGTCCGCGCCGTGGGCCAGCAGCAGCTTCGCCATCTCGATGTCCCCGCGGCCGGCCGCGCTGTGGAAGGCGGTGAATCCGGCCTGCTGGCGGGCATTGGGATCGGCCCGGCGATCGAGCAGCAGGCGCATCGTCTCGTGGTCCTGCACGGCGGCGGCCGCGTGCAGCGGCGCTACAGCCTGTGGATTTTTTGCCGCCGCGTCGACGTCCGCTCCCTGCTCGATCAGCAGGCGCGCGATCCCCGGCTGGCGAAAAAAGATCGCCAGACCGAGCGCCGGATAGCCGTCTTCGCTGTACGAGGAGGCCAGCGAGCGGTCCTCCTCCAGCATCCGGCGGACGCGCTCGCCGACGCCGAGCGCGCACAGCTCGGGAAACGTGAGCACCGCACCGCGCGCCGTAAACAACTGCGCAAGCGAAGGATGGCCGTGATAGAGCGCCAGCAGTACGGCGGAGACCGCTCCCGATTTCGCGCCCAGCAGCGAGGGGTCTTCATCCAGCAGCGCCGCCGTCCGCGCTGCATCACCGTTGCTCAGGGCATCGATCAGCTCGTCTGTTCTGCTCATGCGAGAAGGATTGCACGCCACCGCCGCGGCCGCTTCTCCATTCCTGCTCATTCTACGGCGGTTAGAAAATGTGACGACGGCACTCTTCTTGATCACACTCATCTGTGATGGACAAGACACGGACCGGCGGGCGCTGCGCATTCTGCGGCCATTCGCGTGCCGCGCACACCGACAGCGTGCAGTGCGCGCTCTGCTCCTGCCGCTCCGAAGCGCGCGATTTTGTGCAGCAATCACTCGCGTTTCGCGGTACTCTAGTCGTGTCGAAAGTGCCCGCCACGCGAAAACACTGACCGCAGCCAGGGATTAGTTCAATTGCATTCTTCGTTGCAGGTTCCATATGAGCGATAAGGTCACGCGAATTTCCAAGATGATCACCGTGTCCGAACGCAATCTCCAGAACGCCGCCATCCGCCTTCTCCCGAAACACAACAAGCTGGTCTCGCCTGAGGTGGATTACCTGCGCCGCGTTCTCGGGGACAAAGCGACACAGAACGAGATCGACGAGAAAGTCCAGCTCGTTCGCCGGATGCCCTGGTCCGAGATCGTCCGCGACTGATCCGCGCGGGCGTGAGAGACCGTTTCGACGCCATCATCATCGGTGCCGGTGCGGCGGGTCTCGCCGCAGCACGCGATCTCTCGATTTCCGGAAAATCCATTTGCGTCATCGAAGCGCGGCAGCGCCTCGGCGGACGGATCTGGAGCCTCCACACCCCCGATCTCCCCCTTCCCATCGAGCTGGGCGCGGAGTTCGTGCACGGCGAACCGCCCGAGACGCTGCAGATCGCCGATGCGGCGGCGCTCCTCGTTCACCAGCTTCCCGACAATCACTGGTGGGCGCGGCGCGGGCGCTGGGAGCTGCGGAATGAATTCTGGGAGACGATCCAGCGCGTGCTGGCGCGCATCCCGGAAGGGGCGCACGACGTCTCGTTCGCGGATTTCCTGAAACGGCAGCGCCGGCTCGAACCGCGCGTCCGCCAGATGGCGACCTCCTTCGCCGAGGGATTCAACGCCGCGCATGCCGACCGGATCAGCGCCGCATCGCTGAAGGAGGATGCCGCCGGAGGCGAATGGAAGCAGTTCCGCATCGCGAATGGATACGACGCGGTGATCGAATGGCTTCGCGCGGGAATCGATCCGGAACGAAGTTCGGTCCGTCTCGGCGACGCGGTGACGAACGTCGCCTGGCGGCGCGGGGACGTCGAGGTGACGACGGCGCGCGGCTCGGCGGTGCGCGCCCGCGCGGCCATCGTCACCGTTCCCATCGGCGTCTGGAAGGAGCCGTCTGCGATCCGATTCACTCCACCGCTGCGGGCGAAGTCGGACGCGCTGGCAAAACTCGAAGTCGGTCACGTGGTGAAGATCGTCTTCCGGTTCCGCGAGGCGTTCTGGGACGAAGCCGGATTCGTCGAGCGGCGCGCTGCGAAGCGTCACCCGCCGCTCGAGGGCCCATTGAATTTCGTGCACTCCTCCGACCGCTTCATGCCCACGTGGTGGACGACCGCACCGGTGCGCTCGCCGCTGCTGACGGGATGGGCCGGAGGAAACGCCGCCGACCGCCTGCTCGCCGAGGGGCACGCGGCAGTCGTCGATCGGGCCATCGAGTCGCTGGCGTCGGTCTTCGGCGGGGTTACTCGGCGGCAGATCGATCTCCTTCTCGACGCCACCTGGACGCACGACTGGCAGTCGGACCCCTTCAGCCGCGGAGCGTATTCGTACACCGGGGTCGGCGGGATGGGCGCGCACGACGCACTCGCCCGGCCGTTGTCATCGACGCTCTTCTTCGCCGGCGAAGCGACCACCGCGGAACAGACCGGAACGGTCGCCGGAGCAATTGCCACGGGACGCCGCGCGGCGAGAGAATGCCTCCTGCAAGGAGGGATGGGGTCAGGTCTTTAATTTGGTATTTTCCACAGGGGGTAGCAAATACCAAATTAAAGACCTGACCCCCATCCCGCCGGTACTGCTGCACGTCAGCGCCATCGAAGGGATCCATCGGGGCCTATCGGGCGTATGTCGCCGCGAACCTGGCGTCACATTGACTGCCGACGCCGCGCGTCAATGCGAGCGCTCGTTCAGGATCATGCTCTGGGAGAGCGTCTCCTGGAACTGCGGCGCAGGGACGGGGAAGCCGAAGTAGAACCCCTGCACTTCGCGGCAGCCGTGCTCTTTGAGGAAGTCGAGCTGCGGTTTGGTCTCCACGCCTTCGGCGACGACGCGCAGGTTGAGTCCCTGCGCGAGCTCGATGACCGAACGGACGATGGCCGCGTCTTCGAAGCGGTCGGGGAGATCCTCGACAAAATTGCGGTCGATCTTCAGGGCATCGATCGGGAATCGCTTCAGATAGCTCAGCGATGAATGCCCCATGCCGAAGTCGTCGATGGCGATGCTGATGCCGAGCTGCCGGAGACGTTCGAGCACCTTGAACGTCAGATCGAGGTTCTCCATGGCCACGCTCTCGGTGATCTCCAGCTCGAGCGATTTCGGATCGGTGCGCGACTCGCGGATCGCCGCCTCGATGCCGTCGACCAGCGACAGTTCGCGGAATTGTCGCGCGGAGAGGTTCACGGCGACGCGGAAGTCGGGAAAGCCCATGTCGTGGAACGTGCGCGCCTGCATGAGCGCGGTGCGCAGGACCCAGTCGCCGATGAGGACGATGAAGCCGCGCTCCTCGGCCACGGAGAGAAAGCTCCCCGGCGACATCAGCCCGCGCTCGGGATGACGCCAGCGCAACAGGGCCTCCATCCCCACGATGCGCATCGTGCGGATGTCGATCTGCGGCTGGTAGTAGACCTCGAACTCGCTGCGCTCCATGGCCTGATGCAGGCCGTTCTCCAGCGTGAGCCGTTCCTGCATCGAGCGGCTCAGCTCCTGCGTCGACATCTCGTACGTGTTCCGCCCCACCGCCTTGGCGCGGTACATGGCGTTGTCGGCATTCTTCAGCAGCGTCTCGGCGTCCTCGCCGTCGTCGGGATAGACGGTGATGCCGATGCTGGTGGTGATGTAGAGGCGGTGGCCGTCGACGTCGGCCGGCTCGCTGACGATGCGCAGGACGCGCTGGGCCATCGCCGCCGCGTCCTCCTTCTTCTCCAGCTCCTGCAGGACGATGGTGAACTCGTCGCCGCCGACGCGAGCCACCACGTCGCCCTCGCGCACGCTGTTGCGCAGGCGCAGGGCGATCTCGCGCAGCAGCGCGTCGCCCATGGTGTGGCCGAGCGAGTCGTTGACCACCTTGAAGTGGTCGAGGTCGAGAAACAGGACGGCCACCGGGCGATGGCGGCGCTGCGCCAGCGCCAGCGCCAGCGCGAGGTGCTCCTGGAAGAGCCGCCGGTTCGCCAGCCCGGTCAGCGCGTCGTGGTAGGCCTGATATTCGATCTGCTGTTCGGCGCGTTTGCGCTCCGTCAGATCGCGCACCTGTCCGATGACTCCGGTGATGTTCCCCTTCGAGTCGTGCTGCGGCCGGTACGCCGCGCTGATCCAGCCCTGCCGCTCGGTGTTGGGGATCATGTACGGCGTCTCGGAGAGGGTCACCGTCTCCCCTTTGAGCACGCGGCTCAGGATCTCGTCGACCGGCTGATCACCGATGACCGGGAAGAAGTCGACGGCACGTTTGCCGAGGACTTCGCCCGCGAGGAGTCCGGTGAGGTCCTCCATGAAGCGGTTCCACACCTGGCAGCGCAGCTCGCGGTCGTAGAGGACGAACCCCTCGGCCGAGTTGGACATGATGTCGGTCGCCAGATCGGAACCGTCGTCGTCCGGTTCCGCGGGCGCCGGCGCCGGCTCCCGACGCTCGGCGCGCCGGGGGGGGCGCACGCGCTGGACGCGGAGGGGATGCGGCCCCCGCCCGCCGAGCGCCAGGGTGATGGAGACGAACCCGGAAGCGACGACGATGCAAACCGCCACGAGAGCGGCGGAAATGGCGATCGCGAGGACAACGAGGGCCGCAGAGACGACGATCTCGGCCGACATCCGCCCATCAGTTTCGTCGAGTACGAAAAATGTTGCAACAAAAAAGTTCGTCGTAATTATCGACGCATTTCATTCCCGCTTTGACATATCGGTAAACTGGTGTCGTGAGTTACTGCCACGTGGCCCGCGATCACCCCGTTCACGGGCCTTATCACGACCGCGAGTACGGCTTCCCCGTCGCCGATGAGCGCGTTCTGTTCGAGCGCCTGGTGCTGGAGATCAACCAGGCGGGGCTGTCGTGGCTGACGATCCTCAAGCGGCGCGAGGGATTCCGTGCCGCGTACGCGGGCTTCGATCTGCAGCGCGTCGCGCGCTTCACCGGCCACGACCGCCGGCGGCTGCTGGGCGATCCGGGAATCATCCGCAACCGGAAGAAAATCGACGCGGCGATCGAGAATGCGCGACGCATCCTGGCGCTCGGTCCCTTCGCCGCGTGGCTGGAGTCGAATCACCCCCTGCCGAAGGACGAGTGGGTGCGGCTCTTCCGCTCCACCTTCGTCTTCACCGGCGGCGAGATCACCGGGTCGTTTCTCATCAGCATCGGCTACCTGCCGGGGGCGCACGACGAGAGCTGCCCGGTCTACCGGCGGATCAGTCGCCTGCGACCGCCGTGGATGCGCGCAGATAGGCAACGACATCCGCGAGGTTCTGCGACGTGAGGCGATCGACGACCTCCTCCATCGATGCCTGACCATGCACCGGCGCGGGTGGCGACGACTCGGCGCGGAAGAGAATCAGCGCAACGACCTTCTCCGGCGTCTCCTTCGAGAAGTCCGGAAGCGGAATCCGGGCCATCGGCTGCGCCCCAAAGACCGAATGACACGCGGTGCAGCGAACCTGTCGAAATACCAGTTGTCCGGCCGCGGCATTGCCCGAGCCGAGCGGCGGTGCGCTGCGTGGCTCCACGGCCCACGTCTGTGGGGTCACGCGGGCGTCGTTCGCAGCCGTCTGACATCCGAGCAGCGCCCAGATGGGGAGAAAAAGAATGAGCTTGCGCATGGCATGTTTTTACAAGAATCCGAGGAGGTCACTGCAGGGCAGCCATCACCCATCGCGGTGATGTGTAGGGCCGGCTCTCAGCCGGATCGTTTACGCCGGCTCTCAGCCGGATCGTTTACGCCGGCTCTCAGCCGGATCGTTTACGCCGGCTGGAGAGCCGGCGCTACATGGAGAGCCGGCGCTACATGGAGAGCCGGCGCTACATGGAGAGCCGGCGTTCCATGCTCATGGCGGCGGTGTAGAGGGCGTGAAAATGATGGACGCCGTTTTCGCGCGCTGGCGAGTAGCGGCCGCTGGCGTAGGTCGCCGAGCGCAGTCCGCGCTGCACGGCCTCGCAGATCTCGATGTCTTCGAGTTGGATCTCGTCGCTGAAGGCGACCGTCTCCGCGATCTGCGCCTCCGCCGCCTGCGGGTCGCGAAAGTACCACTCGAAGATCGTCACCGTGCGGTCGGGGCCGTCCGGCACGATCAGGTTCGTCGAGAAGTTGTCCGGATATACGTTCAGCATCAGGTTGGGGAAGAGCCAGAAGTACTCGGCCTCGCCCGTCCCGCGGATGCGCCGCGGGCGTTTCAGCGGCGCGTGCTGGATCGAGTAGTTCCCGCGCGTCTCCGTGCGGTAGTTCGGGTAATCGATTTCCCGGAACAGTCCTGGATGAACGATCGGGATGTGATAGCCCTCGAGGTAGTTGTCGACGTAGACCTTCCAGTTGCAGCGGACGACCCATTCCTTGCGCGCCGCCAGGCGCATGCCGGCGAAAGACGCGGAGGCGAGATCGCCGAGGAAGTCGCGGAGTGGCGGAGCGGCGGGATCGAGGTTGACGAACAGCAGATCGTTCCATTCCTCGACGCGGAACGACGGGAGTGCGAAGCGGAGCCGATCGAAACACTCCACTCCCTCCATCTCCGGCATGGTGCGGAGCGATCCGTCGAGGGCATACGTCCAGCCGTGGTAGCCGCACTGGAACGAGGAACGCGTCCCCTCTCCTCGGGCGACCGGGCCGGCGCGGTGGCGGCAGACGTTCGACAGGGCGCGCAGTCCGCCGTCGTCGCCGCGCACGATCAGCACCGGCTCGCCGGCGAGGGTGGTGGTGAAGAACGAGCCGCGCTCCGCGGCCTGCCCGGCGCGGCCGGCGAGCTGCCAGGTCCGCGCGAAGAGTTTTCGGTTTTCGTCGACGAATACCGACGGCTCGCAATAGTACGAGGCCGGAAGGGTCGACGCGGTCGGAAGATGGGGATCGAATCGCCAGGTCATGCTGCGCGCTTGAACAGACGATACACCGGAAAGCTGATCGCCAGCACGACGAGCGCGTAGACGCTGTTGCGCGTGTCGCTGGCGATGGCGCCGATCAGAAAGGCCACCGAGGCGACGAGCGCCAGGCCGGTGGTGAACGGATGCCCCCACGCGCGGAACGGCCGCGATGCGTGCGGTTCGCGGCGGCGCAGCACGAAGAGGGAGATGAACGACAGCGTGTAGTTGGCCACGAAGAAGAACGTCAGGACGGCGATGACCTGATCGAACCGTCCGGAGACAATGAACGCCGCGGCCATCAAGCTGCTGAAGAGGAGGGCGATGTCCGGAGTGCCTCCCTCGTTGACCTCGCGCGCGCCGCGCCAGAACAGTCCGTCGCGGCTCATGGCGAACAGCACGCGCGGCGCCATCAGCACGTTCGACACCACCGCGCTGAGCAGCGCGGCGATGGTCAGCCACCGCAGGATGACGTCGCCCTGCGGCCCGAACAGCCGCGCCGCCACCACTCCCGCCGCGAGTTTCTCTCCGGCGATCGTGGGAAGCGGCACGACGTAGAGGAAGGCGATGTTCATCAGGATGTAGATGACGATCACGCTGACGACGCCGCCGAACATCGAACGGGGGATGTTCTTCTCGCGGTCCTTCACCTCCTCAGAAAAGTAGATGACCGCGGTCCAGCCGTCGTAGGTGTAGATCACCGCCTGCAGCGAGAGGACGAAGGCCAGCATCAGCGACCCCTCGCGCTCCAGCACGATGGAGCTGCCGGCCGGATTGCGCGCGCCGAGGTAGAAGCAGGCGCCGATCAGAAACAGGAAGGCCAGCGCCTTGAGCAGGCTGGTGACGTCTTGGGTCCATCCGCCCCAGCGGACGCCGAGCCACTGCACGAGTGTGATCAGGGCGATGACCGCCAGGGCCACGACCTCCACCGCGCGCAGATGCGGAACGAGATGCAGTGCGTACTCGCCGATGACGATCGACACCGCCGCGGTCGTTCCGCAGGTCGAGATCCAGTCGCTCCATCCGACGATGAACCCCGCGTAATCGCCGAGGGCGTGCCGCACGAAGACGTACTGCCCGCCGGAACGCGGCACGAGCGTACCCAGCTCCGCGAGGGCGTTCGCGCCGAGCAGGGCATAGCAACCGCCGATGATCCAGACCGCCATGAACGGCCAGAACGTCGGCAGCCGCGCGGCGATCTCTCCCGGCGTGCGCAGAATCCCCGCGCCGATCGTGTTGCCGATCGTCACGGCGAGGCCGAACGTCAGACCGAGAACGGTGAGCAGTCTTCCGCGTGCCGGACCGAGCACGGAGACAGTGTAACTGGTCGTCGCGGCCGCCAGCCGGCGCCGGCGGCCGCGACGGAATTCAGTCCTTCACCGAGACCGGGCCGTTGACCGTCGAAAGATGCACGGCGACCGGTCCGGACCCGAGCTCGATTCGGCGGCTGTCGTCGTCGTCCGACCAGGTGCGGCGCGCGTCGCGGCACGCTTCGGCGCGGCACGAGACCGGACCGTGGCCGTTCGACTGGAGCACCACGCCGGTAATGAAGCCCGGTGGAACGTGCAGCGAAACCGGCCCGTTTTCGGCGTGCGCGTCGAGCGTGCCGTCCCACTGCGTTCCGCGAAGGCGCACGCTGATCGGTCCGTTCTCGGCGCTCAGCTTCGCCGCTCCCGAGCCGCCGTCGAGAGAGATCGGACCGTTCGTCGTCTCGATCTGCAGATCGCCCGACGTCTCCCGCAGCGAGATCGGTCCGTTGAGCGCGTGCGCCGTTACGCTTCCATTCACCGAGCGGATGGAGATCGGGCCGTTCGTGGTGCGCAGATCCACCGACCCGTTCCTCGGTGCCCGCACCAGGAAGTACACGACCCAGTCGCCGCCGTCGGGCCCTTCGGCACTCACTGCATCGCCGCGGACCTGCGTGCGGATGGCGCCGAGCGTCTCCGCGAGCGCGGCCGCCTTGCAGGCGCGGACCTCGAAGGTGGCGGAGTCCGATCCGGCGACCCAGATGCCGCCGTTCCGCGGCGCCCGCACGACCAGCGAGCGCGAAGCGGAGATCGGGACCGTCTCCGTGGCCGTGACTGCCGGCTGGTCGTCGAACGTGGCGCGGAGCTGGCTGCAGTCAGTGATCTCGCCTGCGCCATCGACCGTGGAAACCGACAGGCCATGATTGCCGGCGACGAGGCCGGCCGGGAACACGAGCAATCCGAGAAAGACGAGCATTCGCCGCATTGAAGCCTCCATTCGCACCGATAGACGCCAGGATGCGGAGAACGTTAGCCCCCCACCCGCGGGCGGGGGGCCGAGGCGATTAGGGCACCTTCCCGTGCGTCGAATCTTCCGGCGGGTGCGAGGTATAGGCCCCCGCGCCGGCGACGCCGTGCGCCGCGATCTCCTTCATCGTCTGTTCGGCCATGACGCTGTGCTTGCGGCCATAACTGAAATAGATGAGGAATCCGATCAGGAGCCACACGATCAGCCGCCACCAGTTCTCGGAAGGCAGCGAGAGCATCAGCATCAGGCAGCTCAAGACTCCGAGGATGGGGATCACGGGGACCCAGGGGCAGCGGAACGGCCGCTCGACGTTCGGATACTTCTTCCGCATCACCAGCACCGCGGCGCACACGATCAGGAAGGCCATGAGCGTCCCGATGTTGGTCAGGTGCAGCAGCGCGTCGATCGGCAGGAAGCCGGCCATGACCAGCACGAACGCGCCGATCAGCATGGTTGAGCGATACGGTGTCTGGAACTTCGGGTGCACTGCGGCGAAGATGCTGCGGGGTACCAGGCCGTCGCGGGCCATGGCCAGAAAAACGCGCGGGGCCGACAGCATCATGACCAGCAGCACGGAGGTGATGCCGGCTGCGCCGGCTACGGCGATGATTCCCTCCGCCCATCCGATGCCGTTCTGCGCGAAGGCGATGGACACCGGCGCGTTCACATCGAGCTGGTCATAGCGGACCATCCCGGTCAGCACCGCCACGACGGCGATGTAGAGGACCGTGCAGATGATCAGCGAGATGATGATCCCCATCGGCACGTCGCGCTGCGGATTCTTCGCTTCCTCGGTGTGCGTCGATACCGAGTCGAAGCCGATGTAGGCGAAGAAGATGATCGCCGCTCCGGCCAGCATGCCGACCGGCGCGCCGCCCGGATCGGTCTTTCCGGCGATGTGATGTCCGAAGAACTGAATGCCCGTCCAGCCGTAGGGGGCGAACGGATGCCAGTTCGTCGCATTGATGTAGAACAGGCCGACGCCGATCACGAAGAGCACCGCGGCGAGCTTGATCATGACCATCGCCGCGTTGAACGAAGCACTCTCCTGAATGCCTTTGACCAGGATCGCGGTGATGACGATGACCACGCACACCGCCGGAAGATTGATCCAGGAGCCGGTGCTCAGAAAGTGGCCCGTGGTCACGTCGTAACGCCACGGCGACCCCCGCAATGTGGGCGGAAGGACGAGCCCCGCTTTTCCGATGGCGTCCTGGAAATAGCCCGACCAGCCGGTGGCCACCGTCGCGCTTCCGACCGCGTACTCCAGGATCAGATCCCAGCCGATGATCCAGGCGAACAGCTCGCCCAGGGTCGCATATGCGTACGTGTACGCCGACCCGGCGACCGGAACCATCGAGGCGAATTCCGCGTAGCAGAGCGCCGCGAACACGCAGGTCCCCCCGGCGACCATGTACGACACGATCAGCGCGGGACCGCCGACGTTGTGGGCGGCGGCGCCGGTGGCCACGAAGATGCCGGCGCCGATGATGGCTCCGATGCCGAGGCTGGTGAGTTGTACGGGACCGAGAACCCGGCGCAGCCTGTGGTCACCCTTCATTTCTTCCAGAAGAAGCTCGAGCGGCTTCCGAGCAAAGAGGCTCATCCGTATTCCTTTCTGGGGGCGCAGTGTAACTCAGGGATGTGCATAGACGCGTGTAGAGCCGGCTCTCCAGCCGGCCGGAAATGTAGAGCCGGCTCTCAGCCGGCTGGAAATGTAGAGCCGGCTGGAGAGCCGGCTCTACATGCCGCCGAGGTACGCTTTCTTGATGCGGTCGGACGATAGCAGAGCGCGGGTGGAGTCGTGCACCACGATGCGGCCTGTTTCCATGACGTAACCGCGATGGGCCGTCACCAGCGCCATGTGCGCGTTCTGTTCGACCAGGAGGATGGTCGTCCCCTCGGCGTTGATCTCCTTGACCACTCGGAAGATGGTCTGCACCATCTGCGGGGCGAGCCCCAGCGACGGCTCGTCGAGCAGCAGCAGCGCGGGTTTGGACATCAGGGCCCGGGAGATAGCCAGCATCTGCTGCTCGCCTCCCGACAACGTTCCCGCGTTCTGCCGGAAGCGTTCCCGGATGACGGGAAAGAGCGTGAAGATGCGTTCGTATTCGCGCTTCTCGACGCGGTCCTTGCGCAGATACGCGCCGAGCTCCAGGTTGTCGGCGACGGAGAGGTTGGCGAAGATCCCGCGCCCCTCGGGGACGTGCGACACGCCCCTGGCGGTGATGACGTGCGGTTTGAGTCCGGCGATGCTCCTGCCGTCGTAGACCACATCGCCCCGGCGCGGCTTCAGCAGGCCGGAGATGGTACGCAGCGTCGTCGTCTTCCCCGCGCCGTTCGCGCCGATCAGCGTGACGATCTCGCCCTTGCGCACTTCGAGCGCGATCCCGTGCAGCGCGGGGATGTTGCCGTACGAGACTTCGAGATCGCGTAGATCGAGCAGCGCGCTCAAGTCTCCGCCTCCGCCGGCTCGCCGAGGTATGCCTCGATGACCACCGGATTGCTGCGGATTGCTTGCGGAGTCCCTTCGGCGATGGTCTTGCCGAAGCTCAGGACGAGGATCCGCTCGCAGATGCCCATCACCAGTTCCATGTTGTGCTCGATGAGGAGGATGGCCAGCTCGAAGCGGTCGCGGATCTCGTGGATCTTGTTCATCAGCTCGATCGTCTCGCCGGTATTGAGCCCCGCCGCCGGCTCGTCGAGCAGCAGCAGCTTCGGCCGCGCTGCCAGGGCGCGGGCGATCTCCAGCCGGCGCTGATCGCCGTACGAAAGGTTGCGCGCCAGGGCATGCGCGCGGCGGTCGAGATCGAAAATCTGCAGCAGCTCCATCGCCTCGCGTTCCGCCTCCCGCTCGACGTCCTTGAAACGGCTCGTGTGCAGCAGGGCGACGGCCCCCGAGTAGCGGTAATGGATATGGCCGCCGATCTTGACGTTGTCCAGGACGCTCAGCTCCTTGAACAACCGGATGTTCTGAAAGGTGCGGGCCACTCCGAGTGCGGCGATCCCAGACGGCTTCCTGCCGGCGACGGCGCGCCCTTCCACCCGGATCTCCCCCGAGGTCGGCTGATAGACGCCGGTGAGCATGTTGAAGATCGTCGTCTTGCCGGCGCCGTTCGGCCCGATGAGTCCCACGAGCTGGCGCGGCTCCATCGACAGATGGAAGTCCGCGACGGCGGTGAGTCCGCCGAACTGGATGCTGAGGTGATCGCAATCGAGCAGCGGCATCATTGCACCGGCGGACCGGCGTCGCGGTCGAGCTTGTCGTCCGCATCGCCTTGGTCGCGCCCTTCCTGCGGGATGGTGTCCTTTCGCCGGGCCAGCACCTGCCACAGCTCGCGCCGGCCGAGCAGGCCTTGCGGACGGGTGAGCATCAGCACGATCAGCATCAGCGAGTAAATGACCATGCGCGGATCTTTGGTCATGTGCAGCACGTCCTTGGCAGCGCGCAGCCCCTCGGGGAGAAACGTGAGGAGGATCGCCGCCAGCACCGATCCGGAGATCGACCCCAGCCCGCCGAGCACGACCATGGCGATCACCTCGAACGAGCGGATGAACGTGAACATCGTCGGATTGAGATAGGCCGGCGTGTAATGCGCGAACAGCGCGCCCGCGGCGCCGGCGAAAAACGAGCCGATGACGAAGGCCTTGACCTTGTATTTCGTGGTGTCGACGCCCATCGCCTCGGCGGCCACTTCGTCCTCCCGGACGGCGAGAAACGCACGCCCGACCGAGGAATTGACCAGCCGCCAGGAAGCGAAGATCGTCAGCCCGCAGAAGAAAAAAACCCAGAAGAAGTTGCTCCACGACGGAATGCCGGTCAGTCCGCGGGCCGCGCCGACCTTGTCGATGTTGAGGATGATGACCCGGATGATCTCGCCGAAGCCGAGCGTCACGATCGCCAGGTAGTCGCCGCGCAGGCGCAGCGACGGCAGTCCCACCACGTATCCGGCGATGGCCGCGACGATCCCGCCCAGAATCACGGCCAGCAGCAGCAGCCCGTTCTGCGCGATCCACTGCCCCGTCCCCTCGGGCATGTTGTTCACGTACGGGCCGAAGTAATAGACCGTCACGTAGGCGGCGAAATAGGCTCCCACGGCCATGAACCCGGCGTGCCCGAGCGAAAA
Source organism: Thermoanaerobaculia bacterium (assembly GCA_035260605.1). Taxonomy (GTDB): domain Bacteria; phylum Acidobacteriota; class Thermoanaerobaculia; order Gp7-AA8; family Gp7-AA8; genus Gp7-AA10. The sequence goes on from DATFUW010000605.1 coordinate 15,191, forward strand.
CTGCCCGGCGTGCCCGTTGATGATGTTCAACGACACCGCGAGAATGATGTTGATGCCCATGAGCACCAGCACGCGCCGGTAGTAGGCCATTCCCTGGATGGGAATGGCGTGCAGGCCGTAGGAAACACCGATCAGCGCGGCAACGAAGACGACCAGGTAGATCGAATCGCGCAGCCACCAGGGCAGCCGCTTCATCCTTACACTTTCTCCGGCTGGTATTTCCCGAAGAGTCCCGAGGGGCGGAAGAGGAGGATGGCGATGAGGATGACGAAGGCGATCGCATCGCGGTAGCTGGAGAACGAGCTGCCGCCAACGAAGGACTCGACGATGCCGATGATCAGGCCGCCGACCACGGCACCGGGGACATTCCCGATCCCTCCGAGGACGGCGGCGATAAAGGCCTTGAGCCCGGGCATGATCCCCATGAGCGGGTCGATCTTCGGATAGGAGAGGCCATACAGGATGCCGCCGACGGCGGCGAGCACCGAGCCGACGATGAAGGTCGTGGAGATGATGCGGTCGGTGGGGATACCCATCAGTGACGCGGTCTCGAAGTTGAAGGACACGGCGCGCATGGCGCGGCCAAACTTCGTTCCGTAGATGAGGAACTGCAGCAGGGCCATGAAGATCAGCGCCACCACGAGCACGATGATCTGGTAGTTCGTGGTCACGATCCCGGCGAAGCGGATCAGGTGTTTCTCCACGAGCGTGGGAAAGAACTTCGGGTCGGGCCCGAAGACGAACTGCCCGCCGTACTCCAGGAAGAACGAAACGCCGATCGCGGTGATCAGCGAGGCGATGCGCGGTGCGTTGCGCAGCGGGCGGTAGGCGATCCGTTCGGTCAGATATCCGAACAGGCCGCAGGCGATCATCGCCAGCAGCATGACCGCTGCAGCAATGGGCCACGACCACCACGTCCCGGCCTTGTCCTGCATGTGCACCGCCGCCCATCCGCCGGAGTAGAAGCCGACGAACGCGCCGAGCATGAAGATGTCGCCGTGCGCGAAATTGATCAGCTTCAGAATCCCGTAAACCATCGTGTAGCCGAGCGCAATGAGCGCGTAGATGGCGCCGACAGCCACTCCGTTCAGAAGGTTCTGCAGGAACTCTTGCATCGGATTGCTCCGTCAACCGGGCAATGTTTCGATTCTTACTGCGGACCCGGCGTGACGACGGTCTCTTCGCCGCCGGCCTTCGGCTCGATGGTGGCCTGCAGGGTGAGCTGACCGTTCCGGATCCTCTCGATGACCAGCTTCTTGCCGACGGCGTTCCGTTCGGGGCCGATGGTGATCGTGCCGGTGACGCCCGGGAAGTCCTTCGTCTGGGCGATCGCATCGCGCAGCGACGGTCCGGTGAGTTTCTTCGCCCGTTTGATCGAGTCGGCCATGACCCGCGCCGCATCATACGCGAGCGCGGCCATGGAGTCGGGGATGGCTCCGTAGCGGTCCTTGTAGCGCTCCACGAAGTTGCGGACGATCGGCGCCGGGTCGGCGTAGAAGTAGTGGTTCGTGTACATGCAGCCGTCGAGCGCCTTGCCGCCGATCTCGATCAGTTTCGGCGATTCCCACCCGTCGCCGCCCATCAGCGGCTGCTTCATGCCGAGGTCGCGCGCCTGAATGGCGATCTGCCCGACGTCGGTGTAGTAACCGGGAACGAAGATGACCTCGGGGTTGGCCGCCCTGATGGCCGTCAACTGCGAGCGGAAGTCGCTGTCGCCGTTCGCGTAGCTTTGCTGGGCGACGATCTGTCCCCCAAGACTGGTGAAGACGCGCGAGATCGTGGCCGTCAGACCCGTCGAGTAGTCGTTCTTCACGTCGGTCAGGATCGCGGCATGCTTGAAGTGCATCTGCTCGGCGGCGTAGCGGGCGATGTTCTCTCCCTGGTAGTTGTCGGTGAAGCAGACGCGGAAGATGAAGTCGCCCTTCTTCGTGATGTCGGGGTTCGTCGATGACGGGGTGATCATCGGGACTTTGTTGGACTGGCAGATCGGTGCGGCGGCCAGCGAGTTCGACGAGGCCACCTCCCCCAGCACCGCCAGCACGCCGTTCTGGGAGATCAGCTTGGTCACGGCGTTGGCCGCGTCTTCCTGCTTCGACTGATCGTCTTCGGTGAGGATCTTGATCTTCCTCCCCCTGACGCCGCCCGCGGCGTTGATCTCGTCCATGGCCATCATGATGCCGTTGTGCGTCGACTGTCCGAAGGTGGCCTGCGGACCGGTCAGCGAGCCGTACTCGCCGATGAGGATGTCGCCCGATGCGGTGATCCCGCCCGTCGCCTCGTTCTTCGGAGCACAGCCCGCAAGGGACAACCCGAGGAAGGCAACCAGAAAGATGAGGGCTTTACGAGTCATCATGCGCCACTCCAACGTCGAACGGTGGGCGCACATTCTAACTGCTGACGGCCGGCGGCCTCGTGTTAACCTTCGCCGTCCCTTCGATCCGGAGATCGCCCATGCGCCGCTTCCTCGTCGCACTGTTGATCATCGCGTCCGGGGTCGCGTCATCGAGCGCGATCGACTTGCCGGGCGTACGAGAGCAATGGATCTCGATCCAGGCCGACGAGTTCTCGATCACCAGCGACGCCTCGCCGCGCGAGACGCTTGCCCTGGCGACGAGCCTGCTTCGCATGCGCGAAGCCGTCGGCCAGATCACGCTCCTGAAAGTCCGATCCGCCGTCCCGATCCGAGTCACCATCTTTCGGAACACTCGTGATTTCGCGCCGTATCGCGACCTGCTCTTGGGGAGACGCGAGCCGCGGATCACCGGCCTCTTTTTCGGAGCGCATGACGCGGATTTCATTCTCCTGCAGGGCGACTCGCGAACCATCGATCGCGCCGTGTATCACGAACTGACCCACTCGTTCGTCAATCACACCATGCCCGGCCTTCCGCTGTGGCTCAATGAGGGCCTCGCGGAGTATTACTCGACGTTCTCGACGAGGGGAAACGACGTCGATCTGGGCATGCCGGTCAGCGAGCACATCGCGCTTCTGCAGCAGGAACCGCTCATCCCCCTCGCCACACTCTTCGCGGTCAATCATGAGTCGCCGGAGTACAACGAAGAAACACGGCAGGGAATCTTCTACGCGGAGTCTTGGGCGCTCGTGCACTACCTCCTCGGAGACCCGGCGCGCCGTGTGGGTCTGGCTCGATACCTCGGGCTGCTCCGCGCCGGTCAACCGATCGATCAGGCGGTTCCGGCAGCGTTCGACACGACGTTCGAGAAGTTGCAGAACGAGCTGCGCTCATACGTCAAGCGCTACATGTTTCGCTACACCCGATACTCTCTGGACGAACTGCACGTTACAGCCGTGCCGCCGCCAGTGGCCATTCCGCACGACGAGGTCCTCGTCCGGCTCGGCGCCCTGCTGCTCCATGGCGGCCCGGCAGCATTGCCCGATGCCGGACGCTTTCTCCGGCAGGCGATCAAAGAGAACGGCGCTTCGGGGACCGCCTGGGCTGAGCTCGGACGGGTGGAGGAGCTTTCGGGCCGTGCTGCCGACGCCCAGGCCGACTACCAGAAAGCGGTGACCCTCGAAGCCGGCGATGCGTCCGTCTGGCTCGCGTATGGCGAAGCGATGCTCGAAACACTACGCCCCAGCACGGGCGCCACGGCAGCACCTCCTGCCTCCGACATCACACGAGCCCGAGGGCTCTTTCAGAAAGCGACCGAGCTCAATCCGGCTTCCGCGCGCGCATGGGCAGGACTCGGCGCGACCTACGTGGTCGACAGCGGCGGCGACGTCGCTCCTGGAATCGCAGCGCTGGAAGAGAGCCTCTCGCTCGAACCCGGGCAGCTCAATCCAGCGTTCAATCTCGTGCAGCTGTACGCGCGCACCGGGCGCCGGGAGGATGCTGCGCGTCTGATCGATTCCGTGATCATGCACGGAAAAGACCCGGAAATGCTCCGCCATGCCCGTGAGGCTCTGCTGATTGCGGACGCGAATCACGCCGAGACTCTTCTGCAATCCGGAAATCTCGATGAAGGCGAGGCCCTCCTGCGTCACGTCGCCGAAGCAGCGACCGACGAGCGTCTCGAGACCTCCGTCAGGCAGGAGCTCGTCCGTATCGAAGAGCGAAAGCGGCTCCACGCGCAGGTCGAGATCCTGCAGTCAGCGGCAGCAGCGGCCTCCAAGGGCAAGATTTCGGAAGCGCTCGAACTCGTCGACAACGTCCTCTCGCAGATCGAGAACCCCGAGCTGCGGGAACGCGCGCGCGCGTTTCGCGAAGAACTGTTGAAAGCGAAAAAGCCCAAATAGCCGGCGGCCTCAGCCTCACAAATTGACCCACACGCTCTTCGTCTGCGTGTATTTCTCCAGCGCGTCGCGGCCCTGATCGCGGCCGAAGCCCGACTCCTTGAAGCCGCCGAACGGCAACGCCGGGTCGTAGAGGTTGTAGGTATTGACCCACACCGTTCCGGCCTTGAGCGCCCGCGCGATCCTGTGCGCCTTCGAGACATCGCGCGTCCACACCGCCGCGGCGAGGCCGTAGACCGTGGCGTTCCCCTTGGCCACGGCGTCGTCGGCGTCCTTGAAGCGGATCGTTGCCAGCACGGGGCCGAAGATCTCCTCGCGGGCGATGGTCATCTTTGGGTCGACGTCGTCGAAGATGGTCGGCTTGATGAAGTACCCCTTGCCGGTGCCGATGTCGGTGCGCTCGCCACCGGTCACGATCTTCGCCCCC
>DATFUW010000606.1:0-2895 GCA_035260605.1 Thermoanaerobaculia bacterium
GGCCCGTTCGGCGCCGCCGCCGAGCCGTTCCACCGGCATGATCACGGAAACTTTCACTGCATGAAGCTTATCGTTCAAATCCCCGCCTACAACGAAGAAAAGACGATCGCGCAGACGCTTCGTGATGTCCCGAAGAAGATCGACGGTCTGGCGCAGGTCGAAACGCTGGTGATCGACGACGGCAGCACCGACGCCACCGCCGAGGCCGCGCGCAAGGCCGGCGCGAACCACATCCTGCAACTCAAGACGCACCGCGGCCTGTCGGCGGCATTCATCGCCGGCATTGACACCGCGCTCCGCCTGGGCGCGGACATCATCGTCAACACGGATGCCGACAACCAGTACGCCGGCAGCGACATCCCGCGGCTCGTCTCCCCGATCGTCCGCGGGACCGCGGAGGTGGTGATCGGCGACCGCGAAGTGTCGAAGTCGCCGCACATGTCGCCGCTCAAGCGCACTCTGCAGCGCTTCGGAAGCTGGACCGTGGGACTGGCCTCCGGCGTGCGCGTGGGCGACGCCACCAGCGGCTTCCGTGCGTTCTCCCGCGAGGCGGCGACGCAGATCAATGTCTTCAACCCGTTCACCTACACGCTGGAGACGATCATCCAGTCGGGCAATCGCAACCTCGGCGTGCAATCGGTGCCCGTGCGTACGAATCCCCCGTCGCGTCCCTCGCGCCTGTACGGCGGCGTGGGAACGTATCTGCGCAAATCGATCGCCACGATCTTCCGCGTCTACACGCTCTACAAACCGCTGAAGACGTTCTTCACCCTCGGCCTGCTGCTGATGCTCTTCGGGATCGCGATTGGCGGGCGCTTCCTCTTTTTCTTCGCCGAAGGCGAGGGAAACGGACACGTGCAGTCGCTGATCCTGGCGTCGATTTTCGTGATCATCGGATTCCAGACGGTGCTGATCGGACTGGTGGCCGACCTGATTTCCGTGAACCGGCGTCTGAGTGAAGAGGTGCTCATTCGGATGAAGAAGGGCCAGCAGCCCGAGCGCCGGATTCAGCGCGAGCGGCAGCCACGCCCCGAGCGCCGCCCGGCTGCCGCGCCGCACGCCGAGACGCAATGGGTGTGGCTGCTGGACGAGGACAAACTCTCGGACCGCGGCATCGAACCCGCGGCCCCGGAAGCGCAGCAGGAGCCGGCGGAGCCGCAGCCCGAGGCCATCGAGCCCGCGCGCCGCAGACGCCGCCGCCGCGGCGGCATGCGTCCGCATTCGGATCTTCCGGGCAACCGCGGCAAGCACCTGAACGAATGATGGAGCGCCGGCGCGCCAATCACGAGTAGGCGCCGACGAAGCTCGCCGTGACTGCAGCGGCGAGCATCAGCTCGCGCGGGACGTGCACCAACGGATGGATGGCGTTGTACGTGTGGCTCGCGCGATGGATGATGATCCGCGATGCCAGCGGCACGGCCGCGGCGATCTCCTTCGACTCGCCCACCGGCACGCTCTCGTCGCGTCCGCCGTGGATGATCAGCAGCGGAACGGTGAGTCGCGCGGCCGCGGCCAGGACGTCGAGCCGTCCTTCGTGCGCCTCGATGTCGTCGAGCGCGCGCGTCGAGACGCGCATCACCTGCTCGGTCCGCGCATTGAGGATGTCGAGGTGTCCGTCGCGCCGCCATTGCCGCTTCGTGGCCGCGTCCCAGCGGTCGACGTGCGCCACGGCGCTCCAGGTGACCACGCCGCGGACGTTGTGCGCACCGGCGGCGCCGAGGATGGCCACCGCGCCGCCGCGCGAGTGCCCGACCAGAAACAGCGGCAGCGCCACCCGCTTCTGACAATGGTCGATCACTCGATGGAGGTCGCCGAGCTGGATGCTGTAGGTGTCATCGGCGAACAGATCGAGCCGGTCGAAAGAGTCTGGCGTCTCACCGATCCCGCTCCGCGACATGTTGAACCTGCAGACCGCGAACCCGGCGTTGCACAGCACCTCGGCCAGCCAGGGAAAGAATCCCCAATCCTTGAATCCCTTGAAACCGTGGATCAGCACCACCAGCGCCCGCGCGCCGCGGGGCACGTCGAGGTTGCCGCGAATCGGCAGCTTCTCGGGCGATTTGAGGGTGAAGCGCATGAATGAAGTTCACACATTAAATCGAAACAGGATCACATCTCCATCGCGGACGACGTAATCCTTCCCTTCGCTGCGCATCCTGCCGGCGGCGCGGGCCGCCTGCTCTCCCCCCAGCACGACGTAGTCGTCGCAGGCGATCGTCTCCGCGCGGATGAATCCGCGCTCGAAGTCGCTGTGGATCTTGCCCGCGGCCTGTGGCGCCGTGGCTCCGCGGCGGATGGTCCAGGCGCGCGCCTCCTTCGGCCCCGCGGTGAAGAACGTCTCCAGATCGAGGAGCTTGTACGCCGCGCGGATCAGCGCGTCGAGTCCCGATTCCTTCAGCCCCATGTGCTCCAGAAACTCGTGGCGCTCCCCGGGCGGGAGCTGGGAGATCTGCGCCTCCAGCTCGCCGCAGATGACGATCACCTCCCCGCCCTTTTCCGCGGCCATCGCGCGCAGACGCTTCACGTGATCCGTCTCTTTGCCGAGATCGGACTCCGCGACATTGGCCACATAGAGCACCGGCTTGGAGGTCAGCAGGTTGACGTCCGAGGTGAAGCCGATGGCGCGGAGCGGCGTGCCGGCCTCGACCGCCTCCTTCGCTTTCGTGAACTCCTCCAGCTCGTGCTGCGCGTCCTTGTTGCCGACGCGCGCCATCCTGCCGACGCGGTCCACGCGTTTGGTGAGCGAGTCGAGATCGGCGAGAAGCAGCTCGGTCTCGATGATCTCCACGTCGCGCGCCGGATCGACCGTCTGCTCGACGTGCACCACGTTGGGATCCTCGAAGCAGCGGACCACATGGAGGATGGCGTCGGTCTCGCGGATGTTGGCCAGGAACT
>DATFUW010000607.1:0-2332 GCA_035260605.1 Thermoanaerobaculia bacterium
GTACGCGAAGGGCGCGTGCGTGCACGGCGACGACGTAGCCGTCCGGCAACAGCGAGAGCCACGCCGTCCAGAGCGCGCGCCGCGACGGCGTCCGCGGGACCGGTATGTCGTGCGCGGCCGCCGGAAGGTTCCGCCGCATCGCGAAGAGCCGCGCGCTGCTGGCGAGCGAGCCGAGCGGCGAGCCGTCCTCCGGTAGCAGAGGAGAGGGCGGACGGTGAAAGCGCAGCTTGCCGATCGAGGAAGCGCGGCGTTCGAGGAGGATCGTGACCAACGCGGTCATGGCGGCCGCCGCGATCTGCGGCCATTCGGCCGAAGCGCCGCACGCGAGATAGAGTCCCGCAGCCGCAAGGATGCCGATCCACATGACGCGGGGAGGGGCAAGAAACGCGCCCGGCATGGGGGCGGCATCGAGGGGTTGTCGGGAGCCAGACAACCTGACAATCTCACGGCGCATGTCCCTGGCGCCGAAGATCTACTACCGCTTCCCGATCTGGCTTCGTCCTTTCCTTCTGCGCGGCGTCGCTGGGATCACGCTGGGCCGGCGGGTGTACGTCGATGGGAGTCATGCCGAGCTCGCGCGGATCGTGCGGCACGAGCTGGTGCACGTGCGGCAGATCGGGGAGATCGGAGCGGCGCGCTTCTACTGGAGATGGATCCGGGAGTACGCGTCGATGCGCATGCAGGGGATTCCGTGGGAGGCGGCATACCGGCGGATTTCCTTCGAGGCGGAAGCGTTCGCGGCCGAGGAGGCGGAATCCGTATAATTCCTGCGTCTCCGACAGGGCCCTTCGGTCGATGATTCAGTTTCATTCGCTCGAAATTCCGCAGCTCGAACGATTTCTCGAGCGGCATCGCAGCGGTCTGCCGTTTTCCAGCGACATCGACCTCGATCTGGTGCTGCGCCAGATCCTGCAGAAGGCCAATGAGTTCGTCCCGTCGGAATCGGGTTCGATTCTCCTCGACGATCCCTTCCGCAAGATGGCTTCGCGCCACGAAAACGAGTTGGTGTTCATCGCCACGTTCGGACAGGCGGGGCGCGATCTCGTCGGGCAGCGTCTGTCTGCGCGGCATGGGATCGCCGGACAGGTGTATCAGACCGGGACGCCGCACGTCTCGCAGAACGTCTCTGGCGATGCGTTCTTCTATCCGGAGATCGACGCACAGCTCGGCCACCAGACGCATTCCGTGGTCTGCGTTCCGATCTACATCGGAAAGCACGTCTGCGGGGTGCTGGAGCTGATCAATCGCATCGACGGGCAGCCGTTCAGCGACCGCGACAAGACGCTGCTGGAGATCTTCGCCGGCTACACGTCGTTCACGCTGCAGAACGCGCTCGACGGCCGGCGGGCACACGAGCTGGCGAAGAGGGACGATCTCACTGGGCTGTATAACGACCGGTGGTTCAACGTCCGGCTGACCGACGCGGTGGCCGAGGCGCGGCAGAGTGGCAAGCCGGCGGTGCTGATCTTCCTCGATCTCGATCAGTTCAAGGTGGTCAACGACCATTACTGACATCTCGCCGGGAGCCAGGTGCTGCGCGAGGTCGGATTTCTGCTCAAACGGATCGTGCAGTCGGAGCGGGCAACGGTGGCCCGTTACGGCGGCGACGAGTTCGTCATCGTGATGGCGGAGACGACGCTCGACGAGGGGATCCGCATCGGCGAGGAGATCCGGGCGGCCGTGGCGGAGACGACGTTCCTGGACCGCGAATGGGCGTTGAACAATCCGCCGCTGCATCTCAAAGGGATCCTCTCGGCGTCGGTCGGCGTCGCCGAGTACATTCCGACGAGCGACAGCACGCTGCCCGTGGAACAGGAGAAGAGCGATCTGCTGCGCCGGGCCGACGCGGCGATGTACTGCGCGAAATCGGCAGGAAAGAACCGCGTCGTGGTCTCAGGCGACAGTCCGCAGAACGCCAGCGGCCGGGCGACCGCATCTGCTAAGCTCGCGCATCCCGAGTTGAAAAAGGAGTGACGAACGTGGCCAAGATCACCGCGGAGTACATCTGGATCGACGGGCAGAGGCCGACGGCGAAGCTGCGATCGAAGGTGAAAATCATCGATCCCGTGAAGTCCCTGAGCGATATCCCCGACTGGGGATTCGACGGTTCCAGCACTCTCCAGGCCAGCGGCCACTTCAGCGACCTGCAGCTTCGGCCGGTGCGATACGTTCCCGATCCGCTCCACCGTGACGAGGACATCCTCGTGCTGTGCGAAGTCTTCAATCCGGACGACACGCCGCACTGGAGCAATACGCGCGCGCACCTGCGCGAAGTGGCCGAAAAGCACAAAGACCAGGACACGTGGTTCGGGATCGAGCAGGAGTACACCTT
>DATFUW010000608.1:0-2784 GCA_035260605.1 Thermoanaerobaculia bacterium
GTGACCTCCATCGCCCATCCGACGCTCTACCCCGGTCACGCGGAGATCGTTCCCGCACTGCTCGACGCGGGAGTCGACGGAGTCGAAGTCTTCCATCCCCAGGTCGACGAATCGGCGCGCGAACACTATACGAACGTCGCCCGCTTCCGCGGCAAGATGGTGACCGGCGGTTCGGACGATCACGGCACGGTCAAGGAAGTGGAAACGCTGGGAAGCGTGCGGGTTCCGGAGAGTGTGATCGGACCCATTCTCGAAAGGATGCAGGATGCAGGATGAATGGGCAGCGGGATTCATCCTTCGTCGACGATGCTTCACTTCCTCTTTGCGCTCTTCGTGCTGCTCGCGTTATTCGGTGACGCGCGGATCTTCCTGTACGTTCTGAATCGATTCGTCTTCGGCAGCCACCGTCAGGAAAAGACGCCGTGGGGCTGGATGATCTACGTCGTCCCTCCGCTGCTGATCCTTCTGACAGCGCTGTTCTGGCCGCTGGCGGCGGAGCAATGGATTCCGGGCAGCACGGCGTCGAAAATCGGCGCGGCGTGGCTGATCGCAGCCGCCGCGGTCGGCCTCTCCTGGATCCTGGACCGCATGCGCGTGTACGCCTTCCCGCAGCACCCGTTGCGCGGCATCCGTACGCTCCCTTCCGAAGTGGTCCGCCTGCGGCGGGCGCACATCCCGTTCGCCTTTCTGCGCCGGCTCGGCGCGCACAATGACCTCTACGATATCGAGGTGACGCGGAACGAGATCGTGATCGACGATCTCCCGCAGGGTTTCGACGGCTACCGCATCGCCTTCTTGACCGACACCCACGTCGCGCCGTCCGTGCGCCGCGACTTCCATGCGGAGATCGTGGCGCAGGTGAACCGCTTCGACCCCGATGTCATCCTCCTCGGCGGTGACTTCGTGACCTTCCACCGCCACATTCCGCTCATCGCCGAGCGACTCCTCCCCGCTCTCCGCGCGCGCGACGGCATCTTCGCCATTCTGGGCAACCACGACTACTGGGCCGGGGCGGCGGAGATCGAATCTTCGATGCGCGCCGCCGGCGTGCAGTTCATCACCAACCGCTCGATCGGCATCGAACGCGGCGGCGCCATCCTTCCGATCGCCGGCATCGACGAGGTCTACCGCGGCGAGCCGGACTTCGAGCGGGCGTTCGCGGGACTCGATCCTGCCGGCCCGGCGATTGCCGTCAGCCATCATCCGGACATCATCGATCTGGCCGCCGGACGGCGGATCGATCTGCTCCTCTGCGGACACACGCACGGGGGGCAGATCCGCTTTCCGTTCTTCGGCGCGGTGGTGGTGCCGTCGCGGCACGAAGCGGAATTCGCCTTCGGATTTCATCGCGTGCGCAACGTGTTGATGTACGTCAGCCGCGGAATCGGAGCCATCCCGCCGGTACGCATCCTCTGCCGGCCCGAGGTGGCAACGTTCGTTCTGCGGCGCGGATCGCGCAACGGATGATCGAGAGACTCTCGCAGATCTGGCCGGAGATCGAACGCGCGGCGCGCGGCGCGGGAGCGATCCGCGTCGGCGCGGCGGGCCTCTCCGACGAGCACGCCGGGCTCTTCGACGCGTGGATCGCGCGCGGGCATCACGCCACGATGCGCTACCTGGAGAAGAACCGCGCCACACGGCTCGATCCGCAGGCGCGGTTCGCCTGGGCCCGCTCCGCGCTGGTCATCCTCGTGCCGTACGCGCCCGAGCGTCCCGAAGCGCCGCCCGGTGCGCTCAGTCACTCCCTCGCCCGTTACGCCCTCGGCGACGACTATCACGCGGTGCTCGACGTCATGCTGCGGCAGATCGAGGCTGCGCTGCCCGAAACAGTGCGGTCGTGGCGCTACGTCGACACCGGGCCGCTTTCCGACCGCGCGCTCGCCGCCGGCGCGGGCCTCGGATGGATCGGCAAGAACGGCATGCTGATCGACGAGGAGATCGGATCGTACGTCTTCATCGGAACGCTCCTCACCTCGCTGGAAAACGACCTTGCGGCGGCGACGGTCGCCGACCGCTGCGGAACGTGCACCCGTTGCATCGATGCCTGCCCGACCGCGGCCATTCTTCCCGACCGCACGATCGCCTCGGAGCGCTGCATCAGCTACGCGACCATCGAGCACCGCGGCGCGTTGCCCGACATTCCGCTCGAGGGAAATGCCTTCGGGTGCGACATCTGCCAGGAAGTCTGCCCCTGGAACGAACAGCCTCCCAAACCGCACCCGGCGTTCGTGCCGCGCGACGAATATCGCGCCACGCCGGTGAGCGATCTGCTGCGCTTCACGCAGGCGGATTTCTCGCGGCTCTTCCGCAACAGCGCGGTCAAACGCGCCAAGTTCGAGGGGATGCAGCGGAACGCAGCCGCGCTCACCGCGGCGGCAGCGCGAACGTCCTCCCGATGATCGACGGATCGACCGAGCGGTCGAGGTACTCCCACACCGCGAGCGCGTCGGGATGATCGGCGATCGCCGGAGCGGCGGTCCTCGTCGCCGGGTCCTGGATCATGAGCCTCACCTTGCGATACCAGTGCATGGCCTCGCTGGGATTCAAACGCAGCTCCTCGCGCACGCACTGCACGAGGATGTATTGCTCGGGCGGAACTCCCGAGCTCTCGATGTCGCGGTGGGACGGTGCGAGCTGCCGCGCCCGCGCGCGGATCACCTTCAGCTTCAACCCGAGCGAGTGCGTGTCGATCGAGGCGCGCCCCGACTCGCAGAGCTGGCCGATCACCAGCCGCATCCCCTCCGACTTGCCCGGGATGGACAGACCGGCGCGATGCCGTGACGG
>DATFUW010000609.1:0-2109 GCA_035260605.1 Thermoanaerobaculia bacterium
CAGGGCGGGGGCGGAGACCACGCCGAGAAAGCCGTCCAGGGCGATCAGGGTGGCGAAGATCGGGATCCCGCGGATGTAGTTCTTCGTGGCGTCGATCGGATCGATCACCCAGCGGCGTTTCGCGTCGCCGGCGGAGCCGAACTCCTCGCCGACGATCGCGTCGTCCGGCCGATCGCGTTCCAGCCGTCCGCGGATCGCGCGCTCCACCTCCTCGTCGGCCTCCGAAACCGGCGTGCCGTCCGTTTTGGTGCGGATGGAGATCGGCTTGCGAAAGTGGCGGAGTGTGACGGTGTCGCTGAGGTCTGCCAGCTCGAGCGCGAGCCGCAGATCGTCGTTCATGAAGAAAGCGTAGCACGGCGAACTTTCCTGCCGCCGCGGGCGCCCCGCATCCGAGTCGGCCGGCGCCGCACGCTTGACAAACGATGAACGATGAACGATGAACGACGGACCAAGTCGGCATGTTGCTCGTTCGTCGTTGCCCGTTCCTCATCCTGCTGGCGGTGTTGCCGGCTGTGCCGGCGCTGCACGCCGCCCCGCCGCCGCTCCGCTGGGGCGGGGATGCCGAGGGCGGTGCACCGTACGTCGAGGCCGATCCGAACGACCCGTCGAGAGTCCGCGGGTTCGACGTCGAGGTCGCCGGCGAGATTGCGCGCGGGCTGGGGCGGCGCGCGGAGTTCGTGCAGGTGGCCTTCAACTCGATCGACCAGTCGGTCGAGCGCGGCGACTTCGAAATCGGCATGAGCGGGGTCGAAGATACGCCCGCCCGCCGCGCCGCCCACGCGGTGACCATCCCTTACTACGAGTTTCACGAGGTGCTCACCGTCCGCGCGGCCGACGGCGATCGGTTCCGCACGCTCGCCGATCTGCGGGGGCATCGCGTCGGCACGCTCGGCGCGACGATCGCCTACGAGATCCTCGAGGGCCAAGGGGTCGAGCTCGTGTCGTATGACGACGATGTCCACCCGTACGAAGACCTGCAGCAGGGACGCCTCGACGCGGTGCTGCTCGATAACATCATCGCCGCGCGCCGTGTGCGACGCATCCCCGGCCTGTTCATCGAGCCGCTGCCGGTGGCCACCGGCCACTACATCGCCGTGCTGGCGCACGACAACACGGCGTTGCGCGACCGCATCGACGACGTCCTCCGCGCGCGGATGCGCGACGGAACGCTGGAGCGGATCGATCGGAAGTGGGGCATCTGGGACCGCTATCAGCAGCCCTTCTTCGCTTCCGTCTTGAGCGGGAAGACGTCCGCGGCAGCGCAACCCGCGGCACCGCAGCCCCGCAAACTCGTGCTCGCCTACATCCCCCTGCTGCTGCGCGCCTCCGTGGTCACCGTGATCCTGTCGTGCGCCGCGATGGCCCTGGCAATCTTCGTCGGGATCGGGATCGCCAGCGGGCGCGTCTACGGCAATCTCGCCGTTCGCGCTGCCCTGACCACCTACGTCGAGGTCGTCCGCGGCACGCCAGTGCTGCTGCAGTTGTTCGTGCTGTACTACGGACTTTCCGTGGTGATCCGCCTCCCCGCATTTCTCGCGGCGCTCCTCGGGCTGGGGCTGAATTACGCGGCGTACGAGAGCGAGATCTATCGCGGTGCGCTGGATGCCGTTCCCCGCGGTCAGCTCGAAGCGGCGCGGATTCTCGGTCTGACCGAGGGGCAGGTGCTGCGGTTCGTCCGCGGGCCGCAGGCTTTCCGCCTGGCGCTCGCGCCGATGACCAACGACTTCGTGGCGCTGCTGAAGGACTCGTCGCTCGTGTCGGTGATCACGGTCGTCGAACTGACGAAGCAGACGCAGATCTTCGCCACGAACATCGGGAGCTGGGTCGTCCCGGGGCTGCTCTGCGCCGCGCTCTATCTTGCGCTGTCGCTGCCACTGTCGCGCCTGGCGCGAACGCTGGAGGTCCGATGGAAAGCGCCGACGTCCTGAAGATCGACGCCCTGCGGCTTCTGCGCGGGAAGCGCGAAATCCTTCGCGGCGTGCAGCTCGCCGCGCATCGCGGGGAGCTGCTTGCGCTGATGGGGCTGTCGGGTGGCGGGAAGACGACGGTGCTGCGCTGCATCACGGCGCTCGAGCCGTTCGACGCCGGGTCGATCGCCCTCGAGGGCCT
>DATFUW010000610.1:0-5508 GCA_035260605.1 Thermoanaerobaculia bacterium
CGAGAGCACCACCGCCACCGTCCCCGAGACTCGTTCGTGATCTGATCTCGACAAATTCTGCCGGACGTCAGTGTAGAATGCCCGCTGCTTCCACAGCATCCATCCACTGCCCTTGAGGAGTTTGCCATGACGGACGCCGGAGTACCGAGGGTCCTTCTCGTCGATGACAACGAAGCGACCTGCGCGTTGATCGCTGCGATCCTCCAGCGCGAATTCGCCGTCGAGTTCGCCGGCGACGGAAACGAAGCCATCGGGAAGCTTCGCACCGCCCAATATGCGGCCGTCCTGCTCGATCTGCGCATGCCGCGGTCCGACGGTTTCGCCGTCCTCGATTTTCTGCAGGAACAGAACGCGGCCATGCTGCGCAAGGTGCTCGTGGTCACAGCCTCGCTGACCCGCGGGGAGATCGCACGGGCGCGGTCGTACGGCGTCCAGGGGATCGTCAGCAAGCCGTTCGATGTCGACACGCTGCGCTCCGCGGTGCGGCAATGCGCCGGTCCGGCGGACGGAGGCTCGCTCGGAACGCTCGTCTGCTCGAGCACACCGATGATCCTGCTCATCGCCGACCTGCTCCGGCAGCGCCTCCTCTGACCCCGCTCAGCTTTTGAGAGTGAGCCACGCCACGATCGGGGCGCTGGCGATCATGACCGACAGGGCCATCGCCTCGAACGTTCCGCGGCTCTTGATCTCCACACACGCCACCACCAGCTCGGCCACCTCGTCGGGCTCGAACGGCTTGCGGATGATGCCGTGGATGTGCTGCGTGTCGAGGCGTTCGATCGCCGCGCGGTTGGCCGCGGTCACCACGAGCACCACCGGCGGATCGGCGGACGCACGCAGCGCGTCGAGCACGCCGAACCCGTCCACCCCGGGCATCATGAGGTCGAGCAGCACGACCGCGTAGGGGTTCTGCTCGAGCTGCTCGAGCGCCTGATCCCCGTTGGCGGCCTCGTCGACCAGCAGATTGCGCTGGCGAAGGATCGTGGTCAGCAGCGCTCGGATGTCGGGGTCGTCATCGGCGACCAACACGCGTTTCGGAGTTGCCATGCGGCTGGAGTCTGCAGAGCAGCGCCGGGTCTTGTCAATCTGATCCATTGCGATCAGTCGATACCTTCGCGGAACGGGATCTGCGGATCGAAATCGACCGGGACGTCCTTCGCCGCGGCCAGCGATGCCCGCAGCTCTTCCGGCATCGTGTCGTACTTTGCGAACCACGCCTCGGCGCGCGCGCGATCCCCGGTAGCCTCGATCTCCAGCAGCTCGCGCGTCACCGCGGCGATCGCCGCTGGCATCTTCGCGAAGTCGATTTCGTAACGGCCGTCGCTCTGCCGCAGGATGGCGCCGTGTCCGGCGAGGACGTTGAACTCCATCATCTCCGCGCGGCCGTGCGCCTCGCCCGTGCCGAATCGGACCGTCCGGAAGATCCCCGCAACGTAGGACGCGTCGTACTCCGCCAGCCGTTGCTTCGGCAGCGCGCCGTGCTCCACGAGCCACTGCAGGCCGAACATCCCGGTGACGTCCGCCTTCGCTTCCTCCAGCGCGCCGTAAAGCGGGCCGATGGCTTCGCGGATGTCCACCCGCTGCCCGTGTTGCCGCGCGAACGCCGGCCCCAGGCCGTGCGAGATCTCGTGCATCATGACCATCGTCAGATAGCCGTCCGCGCTCGCCTGCGCCGCCTGGTCCGCCCGCATGATTCGCCGGGCCAGCGGCAGGATGATCTCGTTCACCCGGGCATCCATGAAGTTCTTGAAGAAGATCTTCTTGCTTCCGACCTGCTCGTGGATCCGGGGGTCGTTGGGCAGGTTGTCGGCCACCGCCTGATAGCCGTGCCGCAGGTCGCCGGCGCGGAAGGGCGTGTCCATCACTTCCATCGGCGTGGCGTGACCTTCCTTCGAGGGGCGGTCGGCCGCGGGAAGCGGCAGCGCGTCCTGAATGGCCGGGACGTATTTCTGAAATACGGCGAGCTTCCGGCTTTCCTCCTCGTTCCGCACCATCACTGCCGCGCCGTAGGAGGTCTTCACGCCAAGCAGACCGTCGAGATACGTCTCGTAGGGCGCGAAAATGATGTCGAATTTCGGGTCCTTCAGGCGCACCCACGCCAGATCGCTCGCGTAGTAGTCGTCGGTCAGCAGGGCGTCGGCGCGCAGGCGGAGAAATGCGGCGAACGCCTTGTCGTCGCTCACGTCGGCCGCGTTGCGCAGGTGCTGCGCGGCCGGCCCGAGCCAGCGGCGGTAGGCGACGGAATAGGGGACCGTCCTGAGCTCGAGCGGGTGCCAGCGCGCGACCTCCACCACGGTGCGCTCGTCGTAGACGGCCTTCTTCTGGTTGGGATGCGCGGCCACATACGCCTCGATCTCGCCGCGCGTCAGCCCGCGCGTGTAGAGGTTCCGTCCCGGCGGCATCGGCGACGACCCGATGTATGGGGCGTTCTCCTCGATCTGGTCGTAGCGGCTGCCGTTGATCCAGAGGTACCGCCGCAGCGCCGTTTCCCGCTCGCCGTTCCTGCCGGCCAGCCATTCGTAGATGGGAATGTCCTCCGGGCTGTTCTGGCGCCAGTAGATGTCCTCGAGATCGCGCGAGGCGGCGATCAATTCGTCGATCAGCCGCCGCTCGCGCGGCGTAAAGCGCTTCATGTCGAACGGCATCTCCACCGGCTTGAAGCGGCCGAGACGCCGGTCGAGATCGGGAGCCACCGTCGACCAGTCGATGGGGACGGTAACCGCTGCAAGAACGGCGAAAAGCGCGAGCGTACGGATCATGCCGCGGATCTTATTTCATGAGCAGCGGCGGCTGCGCAGCCAGCACGGCTTCGAACTCATCCGCGGGAACCGGGCGGCTGTAGAGGAACCCCTGCACGGTCTCGCACTTCTGCCGCCGCAGGAACTCCATCTGTTCCTCGTTCTCCACCCCCTCGGCCACCACGCCGAGCTTCAGCGCGCGCGCCATGGAGATGATCGCCGTGACGATCGCCGCGTCGTTCGGGTCGGTGGCCACGTCGCGCACGAAGTCCTGGTCGATCTTCAGGGTGTCGATCGGAAACTTCTTCAGATAGTTCAGCGAGGAGTATCCGGTCCCGAAGTCGTCGATGGAGATGTGCACGCCCATCTGCCGTAGACGGCCGATCACGGCCAGCGACAGCTCCGCGTTCTGCATGGCCGTCGATTCGGTGATCTCCACATGCAGCGACCCCGCCGGAAGACCCGTCTCGCGGAGGATGCGCTCGATCATGACCGTCACGTCGTGCTGCTGAAACTGCCGTGCCGAGAGGTTGACCGAAACATGGAGGCCGCGGTGCCCCGCGTCGTGCCAGCTCTGCATCTGCCGGCATGCCGTCCGGAGGACCCATTCGCCGATCGGGAAGATCAGCCCGCATTCCTCGGCGATGGAAATGAAGTCGTCGGGCTGAAGGAGCCCGAGCTCCGGATTGCGCCAGCGGACGAGCGCCTCGGCACCGATCACGCGCCGCGTGCGGATCTCCACGATCGCCTGATAGAACAGCACGAACTCCCGGCGCTCGAGGGCGTGATGCAGGCTGCGCTCGAGCGACAGCCGGCCCGCCGCCTCTTCCGCCGCGGCGTGCATCGCGAACTGGAAATTGTTGCGCCCCACCTCTTTGGCCCGGTACATCGCGCGGTCGGCATCCTTCAGCAGGGTCTCGGCATCGATTCCGTCGTCCGGAAACACGGCGATGCCGATGCTGGTGGTGATGAAGAGCTCGTGCCCGTCGACGTCGATCGGCTCGGACATGCTCTCCAGAACTTTCTGCGCCACAACCGCTGCCGCGCGCGCGTCGGCGATGTCGGACAACAGCACCGTGAACTCGTCGCCGCCCATCCGCGCCACCGTGTCCTCCGCGCGGACGCAGCTCACCAGCCGGTCGGCGGCCGCCTGGAGCAGGCCGTCCCCCACCGTGTGGCCCAGCGTGTCGTTCACCAACTTGAACTGATCGAGATCGAGGAACATCACCGCCACCGCGCGCCGGGAGCGGCGCGCGTGCGCCAGCGCCACGCCGATCCGGTCACGGAACAACAGGCGGTTCGGCAGGCCGGTGAGCACGTCGTGATACGCCTGGTATTCAACCCGCTCCTGCGCCGACTTCCGCTCGGTGATGTCGATGATCGTCCCCTCGATGATGCCCCCCTCCAGCGATGGGAGCAGCGTCATGTTTTCCAGCACCCACACCGGCGTGCCGTCGCGCCGCCGCATCCGCACCTCGATGTTCGAGAGCGCTTTCTGTTCGCGCAGACGGCCCATGATCCGCGTGCGCTCCTCGGTGGTGAAATAGACCGCCTCGGCCGGAGCGCCGAGCAGCGTCTCGCGGTCGTACCCGAAGATCCGCGCCAGCGCATCGTTGAGCTCCAGAATCCGACCGTCGAGCGTCGTCCGGAAGACGCCCGCCAGGTTGCGCTCGAACAGCAGCCGGTACCGCTCCTCGCTCTCCCGCAGCCGCTCCTCCGCCCGCCGCCGTTCCGTCACGTCGATGGCGATGACCAGCCGCGTACGCCGGCCGCCGGACACGAACTCGAACGAGGTGATCTCCGCGTCGAAGATCGTCCCGTCCTTCCTGCGGTGGCGGAAAATCCGGTTGCGGTCCCGGTCGTGCAACTGCGCCAGCGTCTCCCGCATCCGCGGCAGCTCCTCCGGCGGACGGATCTCGGCAATGCTCATCTGCAGGAATTCGTCACGCGAGAAGCCGTAGACCTGCACCGCCGCGTCGTTCACGGCGATGAACTGCAGCGTCTCGAAGTCGTAGACCCACATCGGCAGCGGGTTCCCCTCGAACAGCGTCCGGTACCGGTGCTCGCTTTCGCGCAGCGCCTGCTCGGCTTTCCTCCGCTCGGTGACGTCGATGGCCACGTAGACCACGCCGACCGGCGTCCCATCGGACTCGCGGATGAACGACGACGACACGCGCACGTCCACCCGCCCCCCGGCCGCCGTCTGCCAGGCCATCTGCAGCTCGAGCATTCCCATGCTCTGCAGCAGCCGGCCGGTGCTCATCGATTCTTCCGGATCGATGATCGTGCCGATCGACTGGCCGACGAGATCACGCTCTTCGTATCCCAGCAGCGCCAGCGCCGCCTGATTGGCCACGCGGACGGTCCCTTCGAGGTCGGCGACGATGACCGCGCTCTTCATCGTGGTCAGGATCTGCGCGGCCGCGTACTCCGGCGTCAGCTCGACGAGGTGATACCGCCAGATCGCGGCTGCGCTGGAGGCGACGAACACCAGCATCCCCAGAAACCCGGCCGGCGGCACGCGCACGCCGACGATCGGAAGGTAGTCGACGATGGCGAAGCCGGCGATCCCCACGCCGAGGACCAGCGCGCGCCCGCGCGTCCGCGCCGCCGCGTCCGTCCCGTGCGAGGCATGCCAGATCAGATGAACGCTCGCCGCCACCACCGCCAGGAAGGGGAGGATCCACGCCAGGTTGTAGATCGAGCCGCGCGGATAGAACCCCCACGCGTAGTGCCAGACTCCGCGCATGAAGAGATCGGTCTCCGCGGT